>MVQR01000006.1 GCA_002067815.1 Syntrophus sp. PtaB.Bin001
CGATGATTTGCATGTTAGCAGCTCCTTCCCATTTCTTTTGCCCATGCGTTACGGGTGTAATTTTGAGATTTCATCGCCTCGGCTTCTTTTTTGGCTTCGGCGTATGTCATCGCCGGGCCAGCAGTGATTCCGTTGATGCAGAGTTTGTATCCGTAGTTGACTTTCTTGATTTCGATTTTTGCTTTCATTGTTCAATCCCCTTTCGTTTCTGTTTTGTTGAGTACACATTACCAAAGCGCTTAGCTAATGTCAATATAAAATATCAACCAATTTAAAAATACGGGAAAACCCTTAGAAAATAAATAAATAAGGATTTGGATAAGGAGGTTGAATTGCCTGATATTGCTATTGGTCGGAAAGAAATTCTGGAGGTTTTGCATATCTTATCATGGCGGACGGTGCAGAAATGGAAAAAGAAAGACCCTGGGTTTGCAAAATTGATCCGGCACCATCCAGTTACCGGGACGCCGTTTGTAGTCAAAGATGTATGTGCCATTTTAGAGCTCAACAATGTAACGATGGCAATAGAAAGCTTGGATGAAGACGAAAAGCTGATATCAACTTTGTTGATGTCAGGTCAAAACCGCCAGATATGGACAGTTTCCGAACCCGGCCTTTACACCCTCATTTTCCGTTCCAACAAACCAGCAGCAAAAACCTTCCGGCGCTGGATCACCCATGAGGTCCTGCCGACTTTACGGAAAACGGGGAAATACTCCCTTGCCAGACAGGAAAATGAACCTAATTCGCCGCCGCCCCCGCCCGCGGATATCCCCGCCGACGTCTGGAGGCAGGTGCGGACTGCCGGGAGGAACATCCGCCAGCCCTACCGCATTAAACTTTTAAATCTGGCCTGCCAGCTAAGCCGGATCGACGCCACGGCCAGTCCCACCAGAGCAAGCATCCTACTGGATTATGCTGATCTCTGCCGGAACATCGGAATATCCGGAGACGCCCTGATCGTCGATACGGAGGACGGCATCGACGACTTTCTGGAGTCCTGCTGCACGTTGGATTCCGCGGCTCGCATCCAGGCCTCGGTGCTTTATGACAGTTTCGCTGCCTGGCATCGGGAAGCCAACGGGGAGGAAGCCCCAACAATGACCTGGTTTGGCCGGCGCATGACCCTGCGGTTTGAAAAGAGGAAGAGTGAAGGCATTTTCTACTATTGCGGCCTGGAGTTGCGGCCCAGGAAGACTACCCTTCAATCCGGTGAAAGGAGGGTTGCCTTATGAGAAGAGCAACGCTGAAAAAAGAGCCTTCTACCTTGCCTGTCAATGTCATCCCTATTTCCGGATTGAGGAATCGAGTCCCAATACAAGGAAAGAAGCAAAGACAGGAAGAAGTCATCGCCATTGAAGTGCGGGAAGCCATGGAGCAGACCCGCCTTATCATGGAATCGAACAGTAATCTCAAAAGCTGCCTGGAATCGACATTACAGTCGCTGGTCTATGCGATCCGGATCGATACGACCCTGACAAATTTTTTTGACGATTACCATAAAGATTTCGATTAAAAATTCTCCTTACCGACGAAATTAAAGGCCGGTTCCCCCGGCCTTTTTTATTACCTGAAAAACCCTGTCAAGAAAATTCTTTGTCGGAAAACGTACGCCTGGTGTCGGAAAACGTAGGAAACTTGTCGGAATTTGTCGGAAGGCTCTTTTTGTAAAAAAACCCGTGATATGGTGTTCCCGGAATAAAAATACCACAAGATGTGGGGGACATCATGGCCGGTATCACCCTCGAACAAGCAGAAGCTCAACTCGCTGTATGGATAGCAGCTAACACTGCCGTCTCATCCAATCAAAGCTACACGATCGGCAATCGATCTCTCACCAGAACCAATTCATCAGAAATTCTAAAAAATATCGAATTCTGGGACGCAAAGGTTAAGGAATTATCCTCCAGCCCGTCCGGCAAACGCTATATGGCGAGCGTGATCCCCGTATGAAAAAGATCAACGTCAAGGAAAACATCGTTGATAAATTCATTGGATTCTTTGATCCGGTAAGCGCGGCTCAACGCTACCGGGCGAGAATAGCTATGGCTTTGGCTGGCGGCTATGCCGGCGCATCCCGCACCCGGCACGCCTTGTCATCCTGGAATACTTCCTTCGGAGATGCAGATTCCGATCTGATTCCTGATCTGCCGGCATTAAGGGAACGCAGCCGGGACATGATGCGCAACGCTCCCCTTGCTGTCGGGGCAGTGAATACAGTCGTCACAAATACTGTCGGTTCCGGCCTGAAACTTCAGGCCCGCATCGATCGGGACATCCTCGGCATGACTGAAGATCAGGCCGCCGCCTGGGAAGATTCTGTCGAAAAGGAATGGAACCTCTGGGCGGATTCCCAGGAATGCGATGCCGCTCGCACGCTTAATTTCGCCGGCTATCAAGAATTGGCATTCCGCCAGACGCTGGAAAACGGCGATGTATTCATCAATATGCCGCGTTTTACCAGGATCGGATCGCCCTACCTTTTAAAACTTCAGATGATCGAGGCCGACAGGGTCTGCAACAAAGGATTCATCGGAGATTCGGTCACCCTCTCTGGGGGTGTCGAAAAGGATCAGTATGGAGCTCCGATCGCCTATCACATCATGGATCAGCATCCTGGCAATAGGTATGCGGTAAACAAATATAAATGGACCGTCGTGCCGGCCTATGGATCCAATAGCGGAATGCGGAACGTTCTGCATCTTTACAAGATGCTCCGCCCCGGACAAAGCCGCGGTGTTCCTTACCTGGCCCCCGTCCTCGAATCATTAAAACAGCTCGATCGTTATACGGAAACGGAACTTAAAGCAGCAGTCGTTGCTGGCCTTTGGACAATATTTATAAAAACGGAAACAGGAAACCCTGATTTTCCTGAGCTTGGCAATAGCGGTTATGGACAGGAAACGGACAATACCGCTGACGATCAATGGAAAAATGTCAAGCTTACCGGCGGACAGATTATCGGTTTGAAGAGAAATGAAGATGTTTCTACGGCAAATCCGGGACGCCCAAATGATAAATTCGATCCCTTTGTGAAAGCAGTCCTGGAACAAATTGGTGTCGCCCTGGAGATCCCCTTCGAGGTCCTGCTGCATCATTTCACCTCTTCTTATTCCGCCTCGCGTGCCGCACTGCAGGAAGCCTGGCGTTTTTTCCGCAGCCGTCGTTCCTGGCTCGTCTCCTGTCTATGCCAACCAATTTATGAAACATTTCTTACCGATGCCGTTGCCCTGGGGCGTGTGAACGCACCGGGATTTTTCGCCGATTACCGGATCCGGAAGGCATATTGTTCGGCAATATGGGTGGGTGAAGCGCCGTCACAATTAGATCCCGTAAAGGAAGTCAGTGCAGCCGTAACCCGCGTCGAGAAGGGATTTTCCACGGTAGATGAAGAAACGGTCCTGCTGACCGGCGGTGATTTCCAGGCCAATTACCCGAGAATCGTTAAAGAGCGACGACTGCTTGAAAAAGCTGGGCTCTGGCAGCCTGTCCAATCTCAAAAAAATACATCGGTTGAATCTCAGCCGCAGCCAAAAAAGCAGGAGGAAGTAGAAAAATGATGCATCCGACCTTATCTGCTCCCTGGGCAATTCTACCGGAACGCTTGACTCAACTGCAGTCATATCTGGAAGCAAAATATGCAGCCAATCCTGCATCCATGTTCATCCAGATGAATGCTGCTCAGGAAGGAAATGATCCCGGTTATTCCATCGAAAATGGTGTTGCCATCATCTCCATTATGGGTGTCCTGAGCAAGAATGCCGACTGGTGGAGCGGAGGAACAGCCATGAATGATGCGAAAGCTGCTTTCAGGTCCGCCCTGGATGATCCGGCGGTCAGCAGCATCCTGCTCTATATCGATTCCCCCGGCGGGACCGTCGATGGAACGCAGGAGCTTGCCTCAATCATCGAATCCGCCCGCGGAAAAAAGCCGATCATTGCCTATACCGATGGGCTGATGGCATCCGGCGCTTATTGGATCGGATCTTCAGCAGACAAGATTTATATTTCCGGAGACACGGTGACTGTCGGTTCCATCGGTGTCGTTGCCGCTCATGTCGACATATCAAATCTTGAAGAGAGATGGGGCGTCAAAGTCACGGAAATCACCGCCGGAAAATACAAGCGGATTAACTCTGCCCATGCCCCTCTGTCCGAAGAAGGGCGATCATATATTCAGGACCAGGTTGATCATCTTTACGCTGTCTTCGTGGACAATGTGGCTCGGGTGCGGGGAGTATCCACGGAAAAGGCCCTGGCCATGGCGGATGGGAAGCTCTTTATCGGCCGTCAGGCCGTGGATGTTGGTTTGGTGGACGGTATGGCCACCTTGGAACAAATTATTACCGATTTAAAGGAGGAACAAATGACTCAGGATGAATTGAAGTCAAAATTCCCGGCCGTCTACCAGGCAATTTTGGACGAAGGAAAAGCGATAGGACTGGCCCAGGGAAAAGAGGAAGGGGCCCTGCAGGAACGCTCCCGGATTCAGGCGGTGGAAGCCCAATCGCTGCCTGGCCATGAGGCCCTGATTGCCACCATGAAGTTTGACGGCAAAACCACAGGCGAACAGGCAGCCATCGCCATTCTTGCTGCGGAGAAGTCCCAGCGGGAAACAATGCTGTCGAAAATCAAGACCGATTCACCGCAGGTGATATCCCATGACAATCCGCCGGTTTTCGAACATCCGAAGGTTAATAATGATGATCGTCCGGTTGAGGAAATCGCCAAGGAAAAATGGGACTCCGACAAGGAGCTTAGGGCGGAATTCGGAAACGATTTCGACCGTTATCTGGCTTATGTTGTGGCGTCGGAAGAAAAAAAATTCAAGGTCCTCTCTAAATAAGGATCAGAAAGGATAGAGGTTAAGCTATGACCACTCTTGCGGTTGATAATAATCGAATCAAGATTGTCGGAGACAAGAATGATCTTCCCGTGATCGCCTCCGATATCATTTATGAAGGTGCTGCGGTCGGAATCGTAAAATCTACCGGACATGTCCGGCCTCTGACTTCCGTGGACCTTTTCGCCGGATTCTGTGATCGGAAAGCTGACAATTCTTCCGGCGGTGCTGCAGCAATTAATTGCCGGATTGTGAGAAAAGGCACTGTCAGGCTGTCCGTTTCCGGCGCGGTCATTACGGACATTGGCCAGCCGGTCTATGCCACCGATGACAACACTTTCGTCTTTCTCCCCACAGGTGCCGTCTATATCGGCAAGATTATGCGCTTCGTATCTTCCGGGGTTGTCGACGTCGCCTTCGATGCACTGAACGGAGTAGATCCCTATGAAGGAAAGGTAAAGGAAACGGTTGCTGATGATAAAACCCTCGATGTTGAGGATACCGGAAAGGTGTTTTTCGTTACTACCGACGCAAAAACAATTACGTTGCCAGCAACAGCCACAGGAATGAGCGGCGTG
Organism: Syntrophus sp. PtaB.Bin001; assembly: GCA_002067815.1. GTDB lineage: Bacteria > Desulfobacterota > Syntrophia > Syntrophales > Syntrophaceae > Syntrophus. The sequence goes on from MVQR01000006.1 coordinate 5,422, forward strand.
AAAATTGTGAACATCGGAGCTTTCGGGACCATTGCTGTAACCGTTGATTGCGCTGCAGCTGACAAGATCGCCGGTCCTGATTTGGCCGGTGCCGACGGTGTGACCTTAATCAACACCAAAGCGACTGCTTGCCGTGGCGATTTTATCGAGTTGGATTTCACCCATGCGAACGGTCCGGCAATCTCGGCAATTAAGGGGACCTGGGCAGTAGGATCTTAATAACAAACTCATTTAGCTCAATAAAGGAGGAATCTGATTATGGGCGCAGGAACACTTTCAAGCAGAGCAATCATCGGCGAGTTTTATAAAACTCTGGAAACAGATCCGGGGGCAAACTGGATAGGCCCTCTTTCGATGCTGTTTACATCAGATCAGGATTCGGAAACCTATCCCTGGCTTGGGCAATCACCGGCCATGCGTGAATGGATCGGCGGAAGAAACGCCAAAGGATTCCGGGAAAACGGGATCACCATCGCAAATAAACATTTTGAATCCACCATTGAGGTGCTTGTCAGTGAACTGCGCCGGGATAAAACTGGGCAAATTCTCACCCGTATCAGAGAGCTGGCGGCGAGGACCAATTCCCATTGGGCAAGCCTCTTATCCACACTGATCCTCAATGGAACTTCCGCCCTTTGTTATGACGGACACGCGTTTTTCGACACTGACCATAGCGAAGGCGATTCCGGAACGCAGGATAATGATCTTACTTGCGACATTTCCGCCCTTCCAGCCTCCGTGCATGGTGTCGTAACGGCTCCCAGCGTCGAGGAAATGCAGCAGACGATTCTTAAGGCGGTCTCAGCCATTTTCGGATTTAAAGATGATGTGGGAGAACCTATGAACGAAGGGGCAAGATCCTTTCTGGCCATGGTTCCCGTTTCTCTTTATCTCGTTGCCGCCAAGGCGGTATCCCTGCCGATAGGTACCGGGGTGTCTGAGCAGAATGTGCCCGCCGATCTTAATATCAGCGTGGTTCCCAATGCCCGGTTAACCTGGACCGACTCTTTAGCGGTGTTCCGGACTGATGGAAACGTCAAGCCTTTCATTCGTCAGCAGGAAACCGAGGTAATGCTGAAGGCCAAGGCTGAAGGGTCGGAATTCGAATTCGACAACGACGCCCATCAATATGGTGTCGATGCCTGGCGAAATGTCGGGTACGGCTATTGGCAGCATGCCTGCTACATCCAGATGACCTAGGCCTTCCCATAAACGACGAGGGCCTTCGAATTGAACAATAATCCACAACCATTCGGACTTACCGAGAAAGATTGGGAAAAGGCGTCTCCGGAACAACGTGACTGGTACATCTACAACGCAATCCTGAGCATGAATGCCCGTCTGACGGTCCTTGAACGGAAAGGATGGCTACATCGCGGGTGTGCCTTTGTTGGTGGGATTATCGGTGGTGGTCTTGCCGCCTTTGGAATCAAAATGTCCTGACAGCGGGACGTTAGGGGTGAAAAGATGAAAAGAATGCTCGGATTGATGATGATCGCAATCATGTTTTTCATGGCTGTTAATGCATATTCCCTTACCCTTCAATGGGATAATCCGACAACGCGAGTTGACGGGACCGTATTAACAGCCGATGAGCAAGCGGCCCTTTCAACAGTTATCGAGATCGCCCAGGTAACTGACTCCACACAAACCTGGACAATCCTTGCGACCATTGCCGGGGGATTAAATACCTATACCGGGGATATCCCCTCAACTTACCCAAAGGGCTCAACGGTCCAGTTCCGGGCTAAATCAGTTCTCGGCAATCTCTCTTCTGACTATACGGATGCGGTCGCATACAAGATACCGCTGGCGAATCCCAATAAGCCGTCACTTTTGATCATCATCAGCAAGTGATCCGCTACGAATACCATGACTGCACGGTCGGCGAAGTACAGCGCGGGCAGCGCCGGGGATGCAGTCACGGCTCGAAGCCGGAATGCCCGCCGGACGCTAAGGGCGGAATCGTAACCTGGTGCCCGCATTTTCGGTACCGGAAGGACCTGGAAGATGAACGACGATCTCAAAAAACTCCTTAAACTCCATGAAGGGATACGGCTCCGGCCATACATCTGCCCTGCAGGATTTCACACGATCGGCGTCGGGCACAATTTTGACGCCAATCCCCTGCCGGAATCAATCGGCCTGTACCTCAAATCTCACGGCTGCATTACCGAAGAAATGGCCGACCAGCTGCTGGAGCTGGATATAGCCGTTGCCCGGCGCGGATGCGAGAAGCTTTTTCCGGAATTTCCCGAGTATTCCCAGGCCAGACAGAACGCCCTGATCGACATGATGTTCAACATGGGCTTCGGGACAATGAAGACGTTTAAGACGACGATCGCCCTGATCTGGGATAAACGCTGGAAAGATGCCGCGGAAAACCTCGAAAAAAGCAAATGGTATCGACAGGTAGGCAACCGGGCAAAAACGATCTGCAGAATGCTGTGGGAGGGTTAAATCATGAAAGAGGCATTACGGGAATTTCTGAAGCTTTTAAAGGAAATCCTTAACGAAAAAACGATTGCGATGCTGGTACTGCTGGCAATCGCAGTTGGCGCATATCAAACCCAGGGTCTTGGCGCAAAAGAGATCGTGATCCCAATTGTTGCCGGGATCTGCTCTTTTGTAACCGGATACGTGGCCGGTCAGGCTACGGCAGAAAAATCCTCAAACGATGTGCAAAAAAAGGAAGGGGAATAGGCATGGACATATTGACCATTATTTCTATCGGCGGATTGATTCTGAAGGCAATCACGGTGGTAGAGGACCTGTTCAGCGGTACTGATAATGCCGGTGCAGATAAGAAGGAATTAGTTATGACCATTGCCCAAAAGGCTCTTTTAAAAGCAGTTCCGAACGCGGACCCGAAAAAACTGACAGAAGCCTCGGCAACGATTGATGAGTTTATCGAAGCGGGCGTGAAAATGATGAAGGCGGTATCCAAATAAGCAAGGACTGACCGATGGATGAAATCGACCGAGCCCAGCATTACTACGAGCAATACCGGCAGCAGGCCCTTCAGGCCCACTATGCCAGACTGGATACCTTTTTTGATGCCGCCTCAACAAAGCGGCTAACTGCAAATTCCGCCCCCGCTATTGATGGGGGCGGAAAAGGTCCTGAAATAATCGAATGCATCGACTGCGGCTAAGAAATCGATCCGGCCAGGCTCCAGGCCAAACCGGACGCCGTCCGCTGCATCGGTTGCCAGAGTAATTTCGAACGCCTCTATGGGAAAAGATCATGATCGGCGAAGACGACCTTTCAACCTTTTACAGCACTGACGATTTCGCCCAGGACGTGACATATACGCCTTCCGTCGGCACGGCTAAGGTCATCCCGGCGATTATCGACTATGGCAAAGGCGATGAATACCAGGGATCGAATTCCTATGACGTCAACGCCACGATGCAGATCCAGGCTGTCGGCGATGACGGAATTACAGTCGTGACGAACAAGGATGTTGTGACGATCGGCGTCGATACCTGGAATGTGATCGGGGCAAGGAAAATCAACGACGGCCTGGAATGGGAAATCGAGATCAACCGGGAGACGGTTTAATGGAACTCTACATCGGCAAACAACATGGGGAAATTGGTCTGGAAAACGCTGAAGCTCTTATGGCGCAGTATCCCCAGTATGCCAAACGGGCCTTAACCTCTGCGATCAGGTCCGAAAGCTGGCGGTTGAAGAACGTCATCCGCGACACGATCCGCGGGAACGGTCCTGGCGGTTCCTGGCCGGGCCTCAATCCACATACCGGCGTCTTGAACAAGGCGGCGAAAGGCTGGGTAAAAAACTACAGGAAATCCCGCTATCGATTCACGGCAAAAGGGACAATCAAATATAAAAAGGCAGTGAATATTTATCGGGATAGAATGCTTTCCACAAAGACCCGAGCCCTGCAGAAGCTGGCCGGTGGCACCCGCTACACCTACGACAATGATCTGATGGTTTCCGAGATCGGATTCCTCTCCGGCAGATCCCCGGGCGCGACGACTGTTCTGGCCAAAAAGCACGCCCAGGGTTTCAACGTCCCCGTGACGCCGAGATCCCGGCGCTGGGCCTTCGCCCTGGGCTTTCCTCTCAAGAAAGGGACTTCCCTCCTGAACATCCCGGCCCGTCCCGTGGTGGGTCCCGTCTTTGAAAAAGAGAAGGGCCGGATCGTACAGAATATCAACAAAAAAGTTCCTGAGAAAATTATGGAATATATCCAGAAGGCAGGTCGAGCATGAGCGAGGCTCTTATCCGGGCGCAGATCAAGGCCATTCTGGAGGCCGTGACCGGCATCGGCGTGGTGCATGACTATAAACGTTATGCCCGCAGCATCGCAGATTTCCGCAAGATCATGACTCCGACGGGCGGCACGGGCGTCAACGGCTGGGTTGTCAGCAGGCAGAAAACCGCATCCAGGCAGGCCACGATGGGGCCGAAAGGACAGATCGAACGCACTCATATTTTCAGTATTTCCGGGATATATGCCCTGGATGACGCCGCCGGATCCGAAACGACATTTCAGGAAACGATCGACGCGATTTTCGAAGCGTTCAAGGCCAATGGGACGTTGAACGGCACGGCCATCAGCCATCAGCAGATACAGGTCGAGGATGTCGACGTCACGCCGGAAAGCGAACTAGGCGACGATCTCTACCACACGGCGGACCTTACTCTGGAGGTCCTGGAGCGGACCGCCGTTTCATAATCAAATAAGGAGGAAAACACCATGCCACAGGCAAAGGGTTCCAACAGTTATCTAGCGTTTCAGGAAGAAACCACTTTCGGGGTTCCGCCCTCTTCTCCGGCTTTAAAATATTTATATTTCGTCTCGGAGTCCCTGGGGGAAACGATCAACCTGATTTCCTCGCAGGTGATCCGGGCCAACCGCAACCCGACCAAACCGGTCCGCGGCAATCGCGACGTTGCCGGATCGATTAAAACGGAACTGGCGCCCTCCCTCGGCTCGTTCCTGAAAGGGGCGCTGGGAGCGTCAACACCATCGGGTGCGAGTTCCCCCTATACGCACGCCATCTCGGTGGATAGAGAACTGCCGTCATTCACCTTTGAGAAAGGCTTTCTGGATCTGAACAAATACCTGCTTTTTCTGGGATGCAAGGTCAACAAGTTTTCCCTTTCCGCCAAGGCGGAAGGCTTCCAGGATGTAAGCATCGATTTCATGGGAAGCTGCGAGGCGCAGGCCTTGGCTTACGATACGGAAACCGCGACGTTTAACGTCGGCAAAACACTGTCCGGAGTAACCTCTTTGGCCACCGGTCTTATCAAGGGCCTGGCTGATGCCGGGACTACAGGCCACCTGGTCCTGATAAACGATACCGGGACGTTCCAGAATGACGAAATCGTTGCCGACGACGGTTCCTCTCCCGGCAGCGCTACAGCCAACGGCACCCTTGGAGGCGTATCCCTGGACAGCTCCATTTCGGATCTCGGTCACTCACCCTTCGACGGATTCACGATATCGACCGTGCAGGAAGGCGGCAGCGACATCGCCATCGTGACGACCATCGAGCTCAACATCGAAAATAACCTCGACGGCAGCAATTTAGTCATCGGCGGTGGCGGGATCAGGCGGAGCGTTCCGGAAGGGAAAATCAAGGTATCCGGCAAAGTCACCTGCCTGTTTGAATCCATGGCCATGTATATCAAGGCGATGCGATCCACGGAAAGTTCCATCAAACTTATCTATCAGCATGGAACCGGCGCCGGGACGGATGGCAACGAATACCTGGAATTCTATATTCCTGAGCTGTATTTCAGCAAGGAAACTCCCGTAATCGAAGGCCCGCAGGGCATCCTCTACAATGGCCCGTTCGAGGCGTTCTATGACGACGCCGCCGGGGCTTCAGCCATCCAGATCACCCTGAAGAACGCGGAGGCGACGATCTAATGGAAAATGTTTATGTAATTGGCGGCAAGGAATACACCCAGAAGGCGCTCGTTCTTGGCCAGTGGCGGCAACTTCTGGATGTGCTCAAGGGAATTTCAATCCCGGCCGATATCGATGCCCACGGATTAGTGAATATTCTCGACGACCGTCTTGCCCTGGGACTGGCGATAATAATCAATCCGGCCGGCATTCCTCTCAAGGAAAAGGATATTCCTGCCATCGCTGATGAGCTTGAATTTTCAGCCGATGCAGAAACCATTTTTAAAATTATCGACGATTTTTTCGCCTGCAACCCGCTGCCCTTGATTTTGGAGAAGATAAGCCAGGGAGCGGGATTCCTGAGCGGGATTCTACAGACAATGTTATTGACAGCCTTGTCGTCAGCCTCGCAGCCGGAGACATTACCCGCCGAGACGCAATCCTCTGGGGATATACTCCAGACGAATGCAAGCCCTGGCTGAAATATCAAACCCGGGAAATCCTCTTCCGCGAGGCAGTGATCGCCTTTTTTACCGGCGAAAACGGTAAAAGCGGCGCCGAGGAAAATGATCAGCAGTACGAATACTGCGAAGCCTGCAAACGAGCTGGAAAAAATGACTGTGCAACCTGTAAGCCTGTCTTTCGCACCTTGAAAGCCCCGGAGAAAACGACTCATGGCTGATAATCAGATCAAAATGACCATTGCCGCCCTGGATCAGACGCGAGCAGCGTTTGATTCCATCCGGTCTAATTTCAAGAGTCTCGAATCGCAGTCCCGCTCCAGCGTCTCTTCTATTTCATCGGAATGGAAAAAGGCCGCAGCGACAATAGGGACTTTCTTTTCCGCATACCAGGCTGCATCCTTTGTCAAGGATGTCGTCGGAACGCAGGTCGCCTTTGAAGGAATGACCGTCGCCATGGAATCGGCCCTGGGATCCTCGAAGGCCTCGGCGGACTCCATGGCTTTTTTAAGGGCGGAATCGCAGCGCTTGGGTTTGTCCCTCGAAGATCAGACCAAAGGCTATGTTAAGATCGCCGCGGCGGCCAAGGGCACCGCACTGGAAGGCGAGCCGGTCAAGGAAATCTTTACCGCCATCGCCGAGGCCTCGACGGCCCTGAAGCTATCAGGAGAAGAAACGCAAGGGGCTCTTCTGGCCATCTCCCAGATGATGAGCAAGGGCAAGGTTAGCGCCGAGGAGCTTCGCGGGCAGTTGGGCGAACGCCTTCCCGGTGCGTTCCAGGTGGCCGCCAAGGCCATGGGGGTGACGACCGGAGAGCTCGACAAGATGCTGCAGGGCGGCAAGATCATGGCCGAGGACTTCCTGCCCAAGTTCTCCAAGGCCCTCCGCGAGCATTATTCCGACGCCCTGGCCAAGGCCTCGCAATCCACAAGCGCCAACATCAACCGTATGAAGACCGCGATCTTCGACTTCAAGGTCTCCCTGGGAGAGGCCTTCGGCAGCTCCACGCAGGATTCAGTCAATGCGATCACCACGGCAATGACGCGATTCCGGGAAGAAATCTCAAAGCCGGAAGCCCAAGAAGCAATCCGAGAGCTTTCTTCCGAATTCGCCGAACTGATCGTCAAGGCTGGTGAAGAAGCGCCAGAAGCCCTGCGGAAAGTATTGAGCAGCTTAAGATCGATTATGACATTCTACGACTCCCTGCCCGGCTGGTTGATTGAGGCCGGTTCCATGGGACTTGTCGGCAAGATATTATTCGGGAACAAGGTCGGCGTTATTCTCGCCTCTATCTCCGCCATCAAATCAAAAATGGAAGAATTGACCGGAACAAAGGGGCAAGGGAACTTTGGCTTTGAAGGCATTGTAAATCTAAGCAAGGATATAAAAAATCTATGGAGCGGCAAGGGTCTTGATGGAAAATATGTTCCTAAAGCATATCGAGGCTATGACAGTCTTGATACTGAAAAGGCTCGTCTGGAAGTGGCCGCTCGTCAGACGCAATCTACCTCTACGGCTACGGCTGCACCTGCGCCCTCACCCAAGACCTCGCCTTCATCCTCTGGCGACGACAAAGCCGCGAAGAAATTGCAGCAGCTTCAGGATCGCTGGAAAGATTTAAAGCTCCAACTGGAAGCCGACATATCGACAACAGGGATGGATGATTTCGAAAAGAAATTGGCTGATGTTGACGCGAAGGCGGCAAAATATCTGGAAGAATTCAAAAAGGTTCCCGGCGCCGCGGATGTCATCAAGAGATGGGCGGGCCTTGCCAAGATCGATATCCTGGATGAACAGGCCCAGAAAGATCTTGAGGAATATCAGAAGGGATTAAAGGAGGTTGCCGAGCAGGAAAAGGAAAATGCCGAAGAGGCTAAAAAAGCAGCCAAACAGAAACAGGACGCCCGGGAAGCGGATATCAACGCCCAGTTGACGGAACTGGACCTGGCCGAGCAGGCCGGACTGGCGCATAGGGAAACCCTGACGGAACGCCTCCGCTTGACTCAGGAACTCCTTGATATGCAGATGTCCTACCTGGAAACCCTGGACAAGGAAAAGGATCCGGCATCCTGGTATTCCCAGTTGAACGCCATCAAAGGGACAAAATCGAAGTTCATCGAGCTGAAAAACGCCAATCAGGAAGTAACCGGCTCCTTTACCGAAGGCTGGATCAAGGCTTTAAAGGACTGGAACGACAACGCCCAGACCGCCTTCACCGCCGGCCGGGAAATGGCGCGGCAAACCGCTCAGGCCATGCAGGATTCCTTCGCTGAATTCTTTTTCGATGTACTTGAAGGAAAATTCAGTTCGCTGCACGATTACATCAAGGGCTTTGCGACGAGCGTCAATAAGATCCTGGCCAATACCCTGGCCAAGGCGGCAACTGATTCCATTGTCAACTCCGGATCGTCGCTACTGGGATCGGGGATCAGCCTGATTTCTTCGCTGATCGGTGGAGGTTCTTCGCCAGGCGGAGCTTCATCGTATAGCACAACATCGGGATCATATTTCACAGCCGATAGCACCCTGGCCCTGGGTCAGCATAAAGGCGGCGTCGGCAAGGAAGCCACCTTTTATCGGATCGTTCCTTCCGCGTCCTTTTTCGGCGCTCCCCGCTATCATTCAGGCATCGGTCCCGGTGAGCGGGCGGCGATTATCCGCAACGATGAAGGCGTATTCACGCCCGGGCAGATGAAAAACATGGCGTCCCTATCCTCGATCACCGAGGCCCTTAGGAACTCCGGTTCAAATGGCGGGAATTCACTGTCCGTCAACGTTCCGATCTCCATCAATTCCGACAACAAGGCCATGATAGCCGAGCTGAAGCGCAGCATGGAAAATACCGCCATCAGCGTAATAAGGAAGTATTCATAATGGGAAACATGGTCCTCGGCTCCTATACCTATGAAGACAATCCCGGCAATCTGCCGATCATTCAGAAAGTTCTCTCCATTGCGTATAAACAGACCTATGAGGGCGTGGTCACTTTCGTATTCGGTTCCGCGTCCTATTCCGGATTACTTGTTTCCCAGGAGTGGGAATACATGACGACCGGTCAATATGACAGCATGTATGCGATCTATGCGGCCGGAGAGCCTGTGGTCTTCGATCCCCAGGACGGAAAGGGAAAAACTTTCAACGTGATGATGCTAACTCCGGAAGGCGAGTACCATCTCTATCTGGAAAGCGGAACTGGTCGATACCGCAAAGATGTAAAATTCCCACTTCTTATCATAAGCGAGGTGTCATAAATGATCACCCTCGACGCCGCTTTGGCCGCCGCTCAGGACAGCCAGACCCGCAAACCGATCTGTAAAATAGTCTCAAAAGAAAATGTCGATCCGATTCCCTTTGACGGAGAATTGCTGAGCACGGGGACATTGAATGAGCAATATCCACAGGCTAGAAGCCACAGTACAGGGCGGTTGTTTATGGCTTTCATGGTCGGTCCTGATAGCGGTCATGATTATGTACTCCGCTATGGCTATACCGATTCATCCCGGACTTATTTCACCTATGTTGATTTTCCTTTAGCGGATAACCATGTTGGAGGCGAAGTATCGGTTTATGAGCTTGCTGATTCCTATGTTGACTTGATATGGGAAGAAACCTATTTGGGAACTAGATACATCAAATATCGAAAGATAACGGTAACCGGAGCTGATTCAGACCCTGCAGTTGCCGGAACAATTTTTACAGTTGATTCCGATGATTTTTTTACCGGTCCGGCCTTCGCTAAACTGCCCGATGATTCCTACGTCCTGGTTTACGGACTTCAGGACGGCAGTGATTATAGATTATATTACCGTACCAGCTCCAACTTCACTACCTGGTCCTCAGCTGCAGAAATAGACCTTTTATCGCTTACCAGTACGAATAGAAAAGCAAACCCTTCATTGCTGGTCTTATCTTCCGGGGCCGCCTGGCTTTTGTTCGATTATGTGGAAAGCATCGGGCCAAACGGGGAAGAGCTGACTAATATCTACTATGTTACCTCGTCAGATAATTTCAGCACGAACTCAACTCCTGCGGCACTAACGGTATATACCGGCTATGGTGAGGTTGCAGAGCACCCGGCAGCTGCTCAATCGGCAGCGGGAACAATCTATATGGCTTTCGACAGGGTTGTTTCATCGCTGAAGATCGATAAGGATTCGACAGGCTGGACGGGAACGGCATCTCCCGTATCTAATATGCACGTGGACATTGCGAACCAAAAACTTTACGTTGTCTCAAGCGTCATGGGATATGGTGTCAAAACACTTATATGTGTTGTAAAAGTAGATCTTGATACCTGGACTATCGATAAATGCTGGACCACTTCGAGCGTTCCCGCCTTTCCATCATATTTCAGCAATACGATGGGAGTATGGTATGACGCCTATCATGGAGCCGGGCATTATGTTCTTGTCGGTCATGCAAATGGAGTGATAAGTGTTCTTGATGGCAAAAATGATACCATCATTACCTATGCCTTCTATGATTTATCAGCCTACGGAATTGCCAAAAACGTAACCTGGTCCCCAGTAGGATCGGGCATAGCAATGACAATTGAAAAAGCATGGATTGATGCTTCATCAAATAAGCTATATGTAGCTTTAACAAGAAACTATACATTCAGTGCTTGTTTGCAAATCGGTTGGATTGATCTTACGCAATCAGGTCCAGCCTATACTTTCACCACCATTGTATCCGAAGATGGAACAATATCAATATCGGAAAGGATGGGATTAACAAGTGCATATGGTTGGATGGAAATCAATGTTAATGCCGGATTGATTATTGTCAGCATGGAGGGTATTGGATCTGATTGGAAAGGTTCTTTACGGATTTATGACCTCTCCACAGGGGGACTCTGGAAGAATTATACCGTAGATTCCAATCCTACATTTCCTTACCGCGGTCTGAGGCGAGGGGTTTATAATAAAGGCTTTATTGTCGGAGATTTTACCTATGAATCGCTCTATGGCCAGGCTGATAACCGTGGATTATGCATTATTAATACGGCAACGGATGTAATTATCTACAGCCGGCCATCGTGGGAATCGGTCAATGATTATGGACTGAAAGATATCTGTCTGACAGATCAAGAAGAATATTTAGTTGCCGCTGACGGTTATGGCATCGCATTATTTGATGGTGCAGCATGGGCTCTCTATGACAATAACAATCTTCCCGGCCTCACTCCCACAGGGGAGGATAATTTTACAAATCCGGTCTCCTATAATCCCACGACAAGAATGATCATTGCCGGGCATGGAGATGATTATTTTGACAATTGGTCCGGGCTTGTCATGTTTTCCCGCGACGGCTACATTCGCCAAAGCAGTTATATCACAGGAACATTAAGCGGTACCGTGTGGTCATGGAATTCAATTGCACCATTAGTACAAGGATTTACCGACTATGCGGCGGCACTGGTTTTTGATCCCGATGACAATCTTTATGCCTTCTGGGTTAATCAGAACGGAACCGAGTTATCGATAAAATGGGATAAGGACCTGGCGGACTTTGACTTGACTCCTTATCTACTCCACGGTGAAGTGGTCGAAAGATCGTCATCAATCGATCCGTCTACCGGCAATTGGGACGCGGATCTCAGGTTTTCCTGCTCTTCCGGCCATCTATTTGATACCTCGAACAATTCCAGCATGCTCAAGCAATATCTTTCTAAAGGAAGAAAAATCGAACAGCAGTTCGGGGAGCTGATCAGCGGTGTGGAGTATCTGGAGCCTAAGAGAGTTTTCACCATATCCAGCGATGGAGAGCTCGCTTATGAAAGTGGTACTTATCCGACAATAAATGTTGAATGCGAAACTCCCAGAAAAAGATGGGAACAGATTCACATAACGGCATCAGAGTATTATGAAACAACCCCGGAGCTGATAATTGCCGACCTGATTACAACCTATGATGCCAGCAAGACTTCCGCGGATATCAACCTGGGAACCTGGGATAACAGCAAAACCATAGAATATCAATTTGTCGATATGAGCCTGGCGGATGCCGTCGATCTGATTGCAATTCATTTCGGTTATGCGATTAGAGACGGCGCGGAAGGCATTATCGGCGCCGTAAAGATCACCGATTCCGGAAGCATAACTCGAACCTACAGTAACAATACCAAACTTTTCAAAGCCACGCCCAAGAATGACCTTTCTTCTTTTATTAACCAATGGATCGTAACATGCGAGGAGAAATCCTTTACCGAATTATTGATGGAGGAAGAGCTGGCCGCGGAATTTGCCGTTTCTCATCGTTGGAATACCGGAACCAAGAAATATAAAATAAACTATACTCAGGGAAATAAAACATTTCGAAATCCTAGACTTGATGTGGTTGAGTCGGTGCGGTCGATTATGTTCAAGCTTGCCGGAGATACAAGTGAACAATTGATCGACAGCAGTCACGATGAAGCCAATCAAGATTTATGGGATACCTATTCTGAGATTGCAATATCATCTCCCGATTTAACGGCAATGCTGGCCGGGGCGGTAGCCCTGTTGGCAGCAAGTTACGCCATAGGGGATATAGAAACCGAAGAAGAAACCATTCCGTTGGGAAGCTATACCCGGGCGTTTGCAACATGGATTGCCCTTAACATCCTCGCCTCAACCTGTAACTGTCAATATCGAATCTATGGCCAACCGGTCGTAAAAACTCGCCGTACCCTTCAGGCAACGTCCGATGACTCAGAATCTCAGGTGAAAATGGGTCAAGTGATTACCGATACTTATACTGATGACATCTGCGGCAGTGTCGCGGAGGGTCAGGAAATAGCCGATTTCCGGAAGATGGTGGCCATAAACGAGCGTAAACGGTGGGCTTCGGAAATGGCGGCTGATTTACATAACGAAGAGGGAGATAAAATATCCGTAATTCATCCGTTCAGCTCTCAGTCAATAAATGTCTTTCTTACGGACCTGAAAACATCATACCTGGCGTCGAATGCAGGTGAAAACAACGGATATTTCAAGCAATCGTTTGAAGGGTGGCGAGCATGAGCCGTAAATTTCTACGAGATCGGGCGCAACGGCAGGCATTTTACACGCCGCGGCCGTTTAATGCCCAGGTTTACGACATTCCCAGCTCCGAATATTGCCGGGTATTGGTCCAAGGATCGATCAATCCGGTAGTGGCCTGGTTTTCCCGGAATATGCACCACCGGCCGGGAGAATTGAAAATCGGCAATGCGATACTCTGTCAGTACAAATTGGGAAACCGTGGCCAGATTGAAGTAATCGGCAACGGAACGGTAATCCCGACACGGATCGCAGGGCAGCCGGAAGTCGTAATACCGGCGGGACCGGATGCAATACTCACGGGATTGCAGGTTTTGGCAATTCCACAAATATGAGGAGGGTGACATGTCCAACAATATAATAGTTGCGAGGCGAAAATTGCAGGGAGCGCTGGCGCAATTTCTCAGCGGTGATGATTATTATTTAAAGCTCTTTACAAACTCGGCCCTGACTCCGGACCTCGACATGGAGCCCGCAGATTTCACAGAAGCGGCCGGCGGCGGATATGCCCATCAGGTTGTCGATTCTTCAGTAGACTTTACGACCGAATATGCCAACAATCCTCCGGATATAATTATGGATGAAGTGACGTTCTCTTTTACAGGGCCGTTAACCGGAAACGCTACCGTTTACGGTTATTATTTCCAAACGCAAAACGGAAATTATGTGGATAGCGCAAAGCTGCTGGATACCCCCTTTACTCCAGCATCTGGAGGCGGAACATTGAAGTTCACGCCGCGCATCCAAGCAGGAAATGGCACTCCGGCATAGAGCCATAGAGTAAGGATAAAAAAGGAGAGTATTATGCCAATTTTATGGTGTGGGGGAGAAGATGTAGATTTTATTGTTTTTTCTGGATGCAGTATGAATACAAGCTCAACCTATTTTCGATCAGGCTATGCACGTGCAGGTATTGCCACCAGTATTTCTTCAGCAGGTAGGTCAACTATATTTCCCGGAGGGGCTATAACTTCGGGATGGTTGTCGGTTCGCATATATTTTACCGGCGCAGTCGGTTCAGCGCAATATCCGATTGGATTAGGATATTCATCTAGTGGCGTGAAAGGACTGTATGTTGGTACTGACACGTCGACATCATCTAAAGCCGCTCTATATAAATATGATGGGACGACGTACACAAAATTAGCATCTGAAGTTGGAACATCTTTATCAACATCATTCCTGCATAAAATTGATCTTAATGTTAGTGCCTTTAATGATACTGTAAACGGAAACGCTAAAGTATACATAGATGGAAACCTTGTTATTGATTATACCGGTGATCTCACTGTGTCTGGAGTAACCAGTCTGGACTGCGTAATGATCAGTAAAGGCGGTTATAGCGGGACAACATATTTTTACATTTCGGAGATAATTGTTGCTGATTCATCGACTGTAAATATGTCGCTTGTTACTAATTATCCAAATGCGGCAGGTGATAGCAACTCCTGGACAGGAGCATATACAGATATTGACGAGACAACAATCGACGATTCCGACGTTGTCTATGACAATAATGTTGGACATCAAGCGCTTTTCGGTCTCAGAGATCTTCCTTCAGGAAGTTTTTCAGTGTTGGCTATAAAAGAAGCAATAAGAGCGTGCAAATCTTCGGATTCAACGCCTACGTCTATAAATTTAGGGGTAAAAAGCGGCGGAACCGTAAGTGTAAGCGATAACCATTCGCTATCAACATCATGGGCTACAAAAGAGAGGTATATGGCAACAAACCCAGTAACCGGAAACGCATTTACACCAAGCGAAGTGAACTCTCTGCAATTAGCCCTTGAAGCGGCGGCTTAAAATGGCTGTCGATCTCAGGCAAACTCATTTTCGGTTCGGATCTGATGATGGCGGATCGGAATCAACTCATGGTTGGCTTGCCGCCGAAGATACCGATATAACCTTATTTACCGGATTAAAGTTTCTGTTGCGTTTTACCGCACAAGAAGCTGGTGGCACAGCAACTGTCGATACTGATTTCCAGTTTCAATATAATAAAAACAGTGCCGGATGGAATGACGTCACAACATCGTCCAATGTTGTCAAGGCAATCACTCCGAGTGCTTTCTCTAATGGAGCAAACTGCACCAAACGTTTATCCGGAACCGGAACCTTTGAGTCATCGGCTGCTGGATGTACTACCGATGGAGGTTCTGGGGGAACGTCTTGTGATATTGTAGCCAATGGCAACACTGAGACTGAATGCGGATTACAACTTGTCGATTCCGATATTGCCGATGGAGATACTATTCAGTTCAGGATTACCTCGCCGGATTATACGATAAGTTATGATGTTACTCCGACTCTCACGGTCGAAAAAACAGGGATTACAGTTAGCAAATCGGTTGCCTATTCTGTCCTATCAAATCCGATAACAAATATCAGCGTCAGCAAAGCGGTCTCCTATTCCGTATTGATAGACATCCAGACGTCGATCAACGTGAGCAAGGCCGTAGTGTATACCGTATTAGATGAAGAGCCGGAACTCCCCGAATATGACGATGGAGGTTCACCGGGAGGTTTTGTCTTTGGCGGAAGTGTAGTTGAGGTTGCCAAAAGCACATTAACAGAAAGTTCATGTGCAGGAGGAATCGTCTTTGGCGGAGAGGAATTGAGCGCCGAGGAAAATAATCAAGAGGATGGCGAATGCTTTGGCGGATTTACATTTGGCGGGGAAATTAATGAGCAATGGCAGGCTTTGCCGAACAATTCTGTTGCTACAAAAGGTGGAACATACAGAATATCCGGAACAATTTATACCCTCCAAGAAAGCTTAAGCTATCCCGGTTTAGGAAGCATTGCCGCTTTGGTTGACTGCGGAGATCCTCCCGCCACAGCAGGCTATTATCGATATGACCTATTGAGTATCGATGCATCCGGAGATATAACAGTCACGTCCGGGGTTGAATCAATAACTCCTGTAATGCCGGATACCCCGGATGACGAAGTGAAGCTGGATCACGTCTTGAGATATTATGGCCAGACCAATATTTTACAAGCCGACATCGGGAAAATATGGATCGCTCCACAGCTGACA
>MVQR01000007.1 GCA_002067815.1 Syntrophus sp. PtaB.Bin001
AATTCCTGTGAAGAACAACTAATGACGATTTCATCAAAATGTTCCTGCTCTAGTCCTGATTTCGCGGAATATTCTGCCAAGTTCCTCCGTATCGGCAACAAGTTCCATAAATCCCGCCTGTTCTTCATAGACATCCCGAGGAATAGCCTGCTTCACCTCCGGTTCGAGGATATGATAAACTGGAAGTCTCAACGAGACTCCCGCCAGTGGACCAGCGAAGCTAGGATCGCCGATAGTCACGGTTTCCGCTGTGACCTGAGCCACTTCCGGATCGGCCGCCCCTATGACCACGACCAGGTCCTGCGTTCCCATCTCACCCGCCAGTTTCTTGATCGTAGTCTGCTTCTCCATGTCCACTGCGCCTGCCGAAGTTCAGACAAAACACTCGGTGGCAACAAATACGACTTCGGCCCCCACCGCCTTCATGCATGTCACAATGGCCGGACCGGGCACGCCGTCCCTGTCCCCGAAAATTATGACCTTTTTACCCTTGAACATGGCTCTCATCCTTTCTTTTCCGAAGGCACTGTTTTATGGCTCCGGGATTCCTTTCGATGAGAAAGGACAAGCCGTCCGACAGCTGGGTCATTCTCCCCAGAAAAAGGCTTCCCCGGGCAATAAACATGGCGTTGCTGATTTTTCCCTCCCTGATGCCGTCGATTGCATGACCAAGAAAAGGAACCGCCGCCGGGATATGGCCCTGAGTTGGCGCAAATCCCGGCATGCCGTGTTCGAGGACAAAGTGTTCGATCTCGTCTCGCTTAATTTCTTTCCGCAAGACCGCCAATGCTCCGATCATTCGGTAGTTTGTCAGAGGCACATTGCCGCTGCCCGCCGGGACGGTCACTTCCGGATTCTGCAGTTCGACGGCATACTTGGCAACGTCAGATATTTGCATCCCCATCCGGTCCAAAGGCTTCAGCACCAGCGACTCCATTATGCTCTGCTGCGACGAGCCGGAGCCGATGTCGTGCTTGCCGACACTGTCCAGACGGACCCGGGGACTTAGCCCGTCATCCTCCGTTACCAGGAAGGCTATTCCGCCTACGACATCTTCCAGAATTGGCATTTCCTTGGCGACATGTCCTTGAAATTTCATGCCCAGTTTGGCCATCGATCCTCCGCCTACGACAGCTATCTTTTTGAATATTCCCGCCTTTATCAGAGCGAACGCCTGCAAAAGGGCATAGAGCGGCCCGACGCAAAAAGCCTTGATATCGCAGCCGGTGGCGGATACACATCCGCACATTTCTCCTATCGCTTTGGCAATCCCACCTCCCCCCCGGTTATACCGGTCTCCCACAGCTTCTTCGGAGCAGTTAAGAAGAAGATCAATTGCTGTCGGTGGAGGATATGCATTACTAAGAAGATGCTTTAAAGCCAGAGCCCCCGAAGCCTTGGCCATCAGGTTTTCCATCAGGACATGAGCCTTCAGGGTGTCATCGGCATCGTGCTGCCGATGAATGCAGCCCACAATCCTGCCGTGCATATAGAGTGGAAGCGATCCATGATTTTTAATTCGCTCGTTGATCCGCGTGATGTCCACCCCTCCTTCGATTTTTCCCAGGTCCGCCGCTCGCCAGTAGGGATGGATTTCCAGCCGACTCTTTAATAGCGGTGCAGCCGATTTCTCCAGCCATATTAAATCGAAGTCATCGGCCAGTTTCAGCAAACCGAGAAACTCGTCTTCAGGCATGATCTCGCCATAAGTTCCATAGCGGGAATAGTTTTGAATTGGATGCTCATACCAGGGCTGATCAATGCCGTTCAAGAAATCGGGATGGAGATTGCCTATAAAGACCTGGTTAGGGGGGTAAGCCACTGCATCATCAAAATTGCGAAGATGCTTTACGATAGCTGTCAGAACGTCGCCCGGTTTTTCGGCAATTTCCCTTGTTGGTTTAGAGCCGTAACGGACAAAGTCGGGGGCATGAGCTAGAATATAGGAACATGATTGGATGACGGGATCGGGCATCGCTTGCCTCTCAAAAAACGGTCTGAGCTTCGATTTTCGTCTCCAGCGCTTTCAGGGCCTTTCCCACGAGTTTTCGTCGCAGCATTTTTTCCTCTTCTGCAGACCTGCCGGGATCACCAAGGGGATGAGGAATGGCAACTGCGGGAATAATGCGATTTGCTCCAACTGTCCGGGAAATGGGAACTATACTACAGATATGGACGGTAGGGATTCCTGCTCTTTCAATTTCTTTGGCCATCGTTGCCCCGCAACGCGTGCAGGTGCCTCAGGTGGAGGTAATGATGACGGCCAACACGCCGTCCTTGATGAGATCTTTTGTTATCCCCACTGCAAATTCCCTGGCCTTGGCAACCGCTGTTCCGTTCCCCACTGTGGCATAGTAGTAAGGATAGAGCATTCCGATTACGCCTTCCCTTTCAAGGTCCCGCATCACATCCAACGGCAGCACCCTGTTAGGATCGGCATTGGCGTAGGTGGGGTCATATCCGCCGTGGGCGGTTTCATGGGATTCCGGTGTTAAACGCTGCAGGGTACTGATGTCGTATCTGCCATATTTGGTCGCGCTGGAAGACTCCAAGCGGTCCGGATTGCCTCTGGGAACAATACCGCCGCTGGTAATAAGGGCAACCGTGGCTTCGCTCAGCCTCTCCACCGGAGGCAACGGCTTTACACTGTCGAACACCGGCATGGGATATTCGGTGACAAAAGGTTCCGCCTTCAGTTTGTGCAAAAGCATCGACACGGCCCGCACCGCACCGGTTTCGGCGGCGAAGTAATTCCGGCGGATGCCCCGCGCAAAATACCCCTCTTCTCCGGGAGACCCAAGCAATTCGCCTTTGACCAGCTTCATCACCAGACGACTCATTTTCTCAACGGCCTCCCGCATCCCGACCGTCGTGCTCTTCGTTTCCACAATATGAACAGTCTTCCGGAATAACTCGACTCCGGGATTTTCTTTATACATTCCCGTCACTGCGGGAATTACCAACCGCTCGACCACAGCGGTGCACAGCGCCCCGCAGGCAATTCCGTATCTTCCTGCATTAAAAGCCGGTCCGGCCAGTACCATATCGGGTTTGCAGCTCTCGATCATGGCAAACAGATTTTCCGTCGCCTGGTCAATGTGCTCGGCAAAATAATTGTCCCCACAGATTACTGTTGCTACGATTGCCACTTCCGGCCCGAGAAATTCCTGTAAGAGGAACCCGGAACCGATCGGACCCTTTTCGAGTAACGGCTCCAGCCCGGCCTTGTCTTCACCGCCGATCTGACCGAAAAATTGATTCAGGTAATGAACCGCTTTGAGCTTTTCTGCCATGGCAGTTTCCTATTCCCCCCGGGAGAACAGATATTCGAAACCCAGTTCATTCGTAGCGCCCAGTATTGCCTGAAGTTCAACCTGGATATCGTTTCGCTGCATAATGCCGGATTGCCCCCCGGCAATTTTTTCAACAACCCGGATGTCCCCGATCACTTTATTCATGGCAGGCAACAAGATACGTTCATTGGCGTTTCCCGTACTCACCACGGCATCGGCGTGGGGTGTAACATCTGCAAGAGACTGCGACGCGCCATCGCGACCTGCAAACTCATCGGTGACAATGACGGTGCGAATCCCTTTTTCCTCCAGCCCGGCGCAGTACATGACGACATCGGCATCGGGATTTCCGAATCCCTCCTTGGAAATGACGGCTCCATCGGCACCCAGCAATTCCACCAGCTTTACCGCGTAGTAAGCCGACCGCATCTTGTCCTGCAAAGTGACGTTCGCATTGCTGACAACAGTCCCCAGGAAACGAAGATCGATTCCGTCCTGACGAAACAGTTCACGAACGATGGGATTATTCTGATGATGATAAGTCGTGTTCTTGTCGCAGGCGGAAACGCAGTTTCCACTGACTAAGGCTCCATCCATGACTTCCGTGGGAGAAATGAGAGTGGGAAGGAGATCTTTCACATCCCGTCCGTAAAGGTATGTGTCGTGCAGAAGTCCCTGGCTCAACAGCATGTAAAGGTAAACCACACCGGGAAGGTCATCGCCGCAATCCTGCGATTTTAAACGCTGGCGGAACTCAAACCGCTCCATCTCAACAGGTTCGGCATTTCTGCCGGTTTCTCCCAGATATGCAGCTGCACGCAATCCGGCAAGTCGTAAGGCTTCCTCATGTTCATGCTGAGAGATTCCCTGTTTGACCTCTATAACTAAAACGACGTTCAGCAGTCTGGAAAAGCATGAATACCGGGCTCCGGGACCGCTCATATCGATCAGTCCCTCTTGAAACCCCACAATCTGTCCGGCAATGACCACGGAACATCCACGGAGGACATGGGTTCTCCCCGTACCCACGGTCTCAACGCCGGAGATAAGGCCGGGAAAGATTTTCCCTTTCCCATTGACCTTAACACGGGGTTCGATAACATCCTTGACGGGAATTATCCGCACACTCTCGCCAGGCCGGGCCAGTTCCGCAGCTATGGATGAGATACGGGCGTCCTCGCCCCTTGTTTTCCTGATTAGTTCTTCGCGATGGATTTGAAGGACATTGCCTTCAATCATGGTCTTTCGACCCCAGGCAATTTCCTCTATTGGGATGTAACCGAGTTCGAGAAGCATGATGAAACCCTCCCTTCAAAATGGGAAGCTTCGGAACGCCCCTCAATTCTGTGGAATTACTGTTACCACTCTAAGCAAACGAGGTTTCTTTTGTTGATATTCGAGATAATTCTTGATTTTAGAATAAAATACGAAGGCTGACGTGTCAAGATGGAAAGAATCTCAAAAGTCATTACAATGCTTCGATGGAAGTTAATGCTTTCCGGTTCATGCAAACTCTGCACTTTTCAAGTTTACAGGAAACATCAATTGCCTGTCACAAAATATATCAATAATCACATAGAAAAATTTAAGTTTTCGGTCCTTCATCCGATAATAAACTCGTGACGAAACAATTGCAGAGATCGTGGACCCGCCGACACCACGCCTGCGAGCTTCCTTGAAGTACGGCTTTCTAGCTGAGTTGATGAAACTTTTTGTTGATGCTATCCACGCAAAAGAAGGAGGATCAAACCATGTTGAGCGGAATGAGCAGCACACCTGAACGAACTGAACCTGTTTCTTATGCCAACGATTGTCTATCCGGTCATTGCAGCAACGGTATTTTGGATCTGTATGACTCTGAAATGGATACATACCTGAATGGGTCGAAACAATGCATAGAAATATTGTCCGTGGTCGTGGATAAATTGTTCGGCAAGATATAAGCTACACAATGATCACACTGATTGAATGATCAAAACATGCAAAATTAAAAAAGAGGCTCAATAATAACGCAGCCTCTTTTTTAATTCTCTATGTAGAATTAGAAATACTTACCCGATAGCCACCGTACCACGTTCACCAGTCCCGATCCGGACGCACTCTTGGAGGTCCAGAACAAATATTTTTCCGTCGCCGACTTCTCCGGTGTGAGCGCCCTTGACAATGGCCATAATCGTCTTCTCCACAAAATCCTCATTGACGGCAATATCCAGTCTGACTTTCCGCAGTAAACCGCCGGCCTCACGTGTTCCCCTGTAAACCTCCGTGTGCCCCTTCTGCCTGCCCTGCCCGAGGACATTGGAAACGGTCATCAGATTCACATCCACTGCTTCCAGGGCTTCCTTAACTTCCTCCAGTTTATGAGGCTGGATAATGGCAACAACAAGCTTCATAATCTTTATCCTCCTTAATCGACGACTGTGTAGGCCGATTCACATTGCTGGCTCAGATCCAGCCCAAGGATTTCACTATTCTTGTCCACTTTCATGCCCAAAAGGGCGTCCACCATCTTAAAAAGGATGACAGTGACCACCACGGCATAAAGGACGGCTACGCCAAGAGACATGAGCTGAACCAGAAACTGATGCGTACCGCCGAAAAAGAGGCCATCGGCGCCGGCTGCATTGATCGCTTTTTCTGCAAAAAGTCCGGTGGCGATAGTTCCCCAAGCTCCGCCGACCCCGTGAACACCGAAAGCATCCAGGGAGTCATCGTAGCCCAATTTAGCTTTGATGATCGCAATAGCGATGTAACAGATCATGCTGACGGCCACGCCGATGAAGATGGAACTAAGCGGCGAAACAAATCCGCAGGCCGGAGTAATTGCCACCAGTCCAGCCACTGCACCAGTCACGGCCCCCAAGACGGTCGGGGCGCCGTGCAGCCGCCATTCTATCAAGGCCCACGTAAGACCGGCCGCCGCCGTGGCGGTATTTGTCGTCACGAAGGCATTTGCAGCCAGATCATTGGCAGCCAAGGCGCTTCCTGCATTGAAGCCGAACCAGCCGAACCACAGCAGCGCTCCTCCCAGAACGGTGAAAGGCAGGTTGTGCGGCCGGAAAGGCTCACTGGCGTAACCGATACGCTTCCCGAGCATCAGCGCCATGATCAGGGCCGAAATTCCTGAACTCACATGGACGACGATTCCCCCTGCGAAATCGAGAGCACCCAGCTTTCTCATCCAGCCCCCCGTGCCCCAGACCCAGTGTGCCAGTGGATCATATACAAATGTAGCCCAAAGAATCGTCAGTACGAGAAAAGATGAAAATTTAACCCGTTCCGCATACGCACCGATAATCAGGGCCGGCGTAATGATCGCGAACATCGCCTGAAAGGCCATGAAAACGAGGTGGGGAATAGTCGCGGCATAATCCCCATTGGGAGCGCCTCCCACCCCTTTCAGTCCGGCCCATTCCAGAGAACCAATGATCCCCCAGCCCGTATCGGGACCGAAGGCTAGAGAATATCCGTAAAGAACCCACTGCAGACTGATCACACACATGATGATAAAACACTGCATCAGGATGGACAGAACGTTTTTCCTACGCACCAGGCCGCCATAGAAAAAGGCCAACCCTGGCGTCATGACAAAAACCAGTACCGTTGATATCAGTACCCACGCGGTATCTCCTGCATTCATGAGAATTCCTCCTAATAAATGTACTCAAAATGACATGGATATAAAAGCCGGCTTTTTATATCGGTCAGCGAAAAGTCGTTCCGGTCAACTTTATGCTTTACCCTGAGAAGAGCAAGGGAAGTGCCAGTCGAGACAAATGCTCATATCTTACTGATAATACAGAACTATAAGGGAGAGCTATCATGTTGATTACAGAAAAAGATACAATATTGTTCTTTTTATTGTAAGGTTGCCTACATAAATGTCTATAGCCGATCCTTAGGAATCGTAATTGAAAGCAGGCCTTTCTCCTTGAACGGTCATTTGATTTATAGAAGAGAATACTTTATGAATATCCAAACGACTGATATATGTCATGAGTTAACCTGACTTTTTATTATCAATATCAAATCTGGAAGATATGTTATGGCAAAAATACCGGCACGAGTAAGCACCGGACTGGAAAGTTTCGATTCAGTGATCGACGGTTTGAGAACGGGCGACAATGTCGTCTGGCAGGTAGATTACATCGCGGACTACCGCTCTTTTGTCACGCCTTTTGTGCAGCAGGCCCTCTCAGAAAACAGAAAAGTCGTTTATCTGTGCTTCGCTCAGCATGAACCGCTCCTCGAGGAGGATGAAAGGATAAAAGTATATCGCCTAGATGCCCAGAGTGGCTTTGAATCCTTTTCATCGGAAGTTTTCAATATTGCCACGCGTGAAGGAGAAGGGGTCTTTTATGTTTTTGACTCCCTTTCGGACCTTCTTTCCGCCTGGGCAACCGATCTGATGATCGGCAATTTCTTCAGGATCATCTGCCCGTATCTTTACCAGCTCAATACCATAGCCTATTTCGCATTGGTGCGCGACAACCACTCATTCAAAACTGTCGCCAGAATCCGCGAAACGACTCAGGTGCTTCTGGATGTCTATAATGCGGACAACAAGATTTACGTCCATCCCCTGAAAGTCAAAGGGCGCAATCTGCCAACCATGTTTCTTCCGCACCTGAAGAAAGGAAACAGCTTTTCACCCGTTACCCGCAGTGTAGATACCGGAAGGCTGCTCCATTATTTCTCGGGAAAAGGGCTGGAAAGCGCGTCAAGGAATCTTGATTACTGGGACCGACTCTTTATTCATGTAGAAGAACTGCTTCAGAAAAAGATTCATAAGGAAGAGAAGCGGAAGCTTCATGATCATCTCTGTGAAATCATGATCGGACGGGAGGAACGGATTCGGGAACTCGCCGGAAGGCATTTCACCCTCGAAGATCTTCTCAATATTAAATCGCGGCTGATCGGCACGGGCTACATCGGCGGAAAGGCCGTCGGCATGCTGATCGCACGCAACATGCTCCTTCAGGAGCGGTCTTCCGACTGGCAGCGCCATCTTGAACCTCACGATTCCTTCTATATCGGATCGGATGTCTTTTATACCTACATAGTAGAGAACGGCTGGTGGAAACTCCGCATGGAGCAGAAAACCAAGGACGGCTATTTCGAGGCTGCCAAGCTCCTGCGCGAAAAGATGCTGGATGGAATTTTTCCCGATGAAATCGAAGAACAGTTCTGGAGGGTAATCGAATACTTCGGCCAATCCCCGATTATCGTTCGTTCCAGCAGCCTTCTGGAAGACGCCTTCGGCAACGCCTTCGCGGGAAAATACGAGAGCGTGTTCTGCGTCAACCAGGGCACGCCGGAAGAAAGATTTCAAAAGTTCAAGGAAGCGATCCGGCGAATCTTTGCCAGCACCATGAATAAAGACGCACTGGCTTATCGCCTTCAGCGGGGACTGGAAAAGCACGACGAGCAGATGGCCCTTCTTGTCCAGCGGGTTTCAGGTTCATATCGGAAGGAATTCTTCTTTCCCGATCTTGCCGGTGTAGGGATCTCCTACAACACCTTCGTATGGAAAAAAGAAATGGATCCCCGGGCAGGTATGCTCAGACTGGTGCTGGGTTTGGGGACACGGGCGGTTAATCGAGTCGAGAACGACTATCCCCGCATAGTGCCGTTGGATTCCCCTTCGTTGCGCCCTCTTTCCGGAGGCGGCGACATGAGGAGATATTCACAGCATGAAGTTGATGTTCTCAATATCAGCCGTAATGAATTTCAGACCATACCGGTGGACACCGTCATGTCGGGTGATATGGGAATTAATGCGGAACTCGTAAGCATCAGGGATCACGAAAGCGAGGAACTCTTAAAAGCCAGGGGCCGGAGCAGTGGGGAAAAATGGCTGCTGACCTTTGACAAGCTCCTCTCGGACAGTTCCTTCCCCTATCTCATGCAGGGGTTGCTGAAAACGCTCGAGAAGAAATACAGCTATCCCGTGGATATAGAATTCACAGTCAACTTTACCCAGGATGACGATTTTCAGATAAATCTTGTTCAGTGCCGCCCTCTGCAAATCAGGGGAGATGGAGAGGGGATGCAAGTCGCCTTGCCTTCAAACGTATCCGCCGGACAGATTCTTTTCCAGACAGAGGGCGATTTCATGGGAGGCGGTGTTTTCCAGCCTTTGAAACGCCTTGTATATGTCGATTACGAGGAATACAGCCGACTTTCCCTGTCGGAAAAATACGACATTGCCCGGCTTATCGGCAGATTGAACCGGATCAGCAAACGGGGGGAATGCCCCTCTATGCTCCTCGGTCCGGGCAGATGGGGCACGACGACGCCATCCCTCGGAGTACCGGTGAGGTTTTCCGAGATAAATCATTTTGCGGCGATTGTCGAAATAGCATACATGACGGGTAGCTTGATGCCGGAACTTTCCTTCGGAACCCACTTTTTCCAGGATCTCGTGGAAACGGACATCTTTTATGTGGCTCTCTTCCCGGAACAGGACACGTTTCTCTTCAATGTCGAATTAATCAAGGAAGGAGAAAATCTGCTTCCGGTAATTTTTCCGGAAAGTGCGCGCTACGAAAAGACGGTTTATGTCCGGGATGTGGAAAAGGAAAATTTTATGCTGCTCGCAGACGTTGTCTCTCGAAAGGTTCTCTGCTACCGGTTTTTATAAAATCGGCGGGTAAGCGAAATTTTGAGATATTTCTCTAGATGGGGAATATTCGGGAAGTGCGGGCGATCTTGTAAAAGCTTTCTTCCGGACAAATATTTCGACGGGACTCATCGCCACATAATCATGAAGCATTGCAAGGGCATGACTGTCAGCAACCAGGCCGGCCTCTTCCAGCGCAGCGCTGGGGTTAAGACCGCCAATAACCACCAGTCCGACTTTCCCGTCCGTTACAGGCAGCCCCAGCAGTGGTTCTCCCGGCTGGCCAAAGAGAATACAGCTTCGGAATCCCATTTTTTTCAGCTTTTCATTAACCTTCTTTGCGTCACCGAGGCTGTCCGCGGGGATTTCCCGAAAACTCCCGAGAATCTTTCCCGTACCGCGGTCCAGCACACCGAGAACATCCGTCATTTTCCCTTTTATCAATATTTCCAGCGGCGGGACGGAAGAACCTTCGTAACTGATCACAGAACTGAATCCGACAGGCCGGTTATTTTGAATCTCTACAATCCCACCGAACTTCGTTGCCACGGGGATTCCCGATCTCAGCAGGATACTGTTCAGCGTAATGCTGCACAACGTACCGATTGCCGCCAGTCCATCCGGAACGAGATAGTCGCCCAGCTGTTCACCGGATCGGACAAGCATAATACGGTCGCTCATCGCATAGGGAGAATGAAGGATCGATTGCAGGATAGCCAGAGCCTCGTCCAATCGATCCTCGGCAACGTATGTGGTGTTGAGAATGACCTTTCCTCTCCCCGTTTCAGGATGAAAGTCGGCCAGAAAAGCGAGATTGTTTATTTTGTTGATAATAAATCCGACCCGTTCTGAAACGAACCCCTGATTAAGTTCCTGCCGACCTTTTACTGTAATCTTCCGCCCCTTTTTGGCGCATACTTCGGTAAGACCATCGGCGTCTAGCTTTTTGAGGTAGTAGCGGACGGTTCTTTCCGAGAGGTCAACGCCCTGGGAAGAAAGGCGCATCGCCAGTTCCTTAGAATTCAACGGTTTGTTCTCTGAATTCAGGGCCGTCAGGATCAATAACACCAGCCGGTTCATGGCAATTCTATGAATTCAGATAGACTGTCAGAGGGGAAGAACTCTGGTCGAATACATTCATTGCATCGCTTAAAATCAGCAAGCCATCAATGTTCTCAAGATTAGTCGGTAAGGGTTCGCCTTTTGAAAGCTCAATTGTCTCCAGCTTCCAACCGTCTGTCTTGATAATGTCGTTGATTATGTCACTGCCATTCTGACTGCCTTGCCTGATAACTACCAGTTTCTTTTCCATAACTGCCTCTCTTTATTTATAGGTAAAAGCAGTTATATAAAACCCGATATTAGTAAATATGACAATCAGGCTACAGACTTTAATGGCATAGGGCATTCCACTATTGTTATATAGTGCTGCACCCTATACCATGTAATAGCAATCATCTAATCATAAAAAGTCTTTGATCCTGTTTTCCATTTCCTCATATCGGAAAAGCTTCCGGAAATCGATAAGCCCGGCCAAAGCCCGTGAATAGAGCCTTGCTCCAGTTTCTTCCATTATCGAGACCGGATTAAGACCACCGATGACAATTGCGCCTACGCGGCCTTCACTGACGGGAATATCCAGAAGGGCATGTCCCGGCATTCCGATTCGAAGCAATCCTCCAAGACCGATTCTCTTCATTTTTTTGTCTATATGTTCCACCATATCCCGGCTTTCCGCAGGAAATTCCCGAAAACTGGCGCCGATCCGGCCGTTGCCCGTCTTTACGGCGCCGATGTAATTGGTCATCCCGCTGCGGATAAAGATTTCCAGGGGATCAATACTTGTTCCATCATACATTATGATTTCCGCAAATCGCACGGGTTTCCCATCCCGAAGCTCCAGAAGGCCGCCAAAGCGCGAAGTTGTGGGAATGGCATGCTTTAACAAAACACCGTTCATGGTAATTGAACAGACAGTTCCGACTCCGATCATGTCCTCAGGCACTACTATATGCCCAAGGGTTTCGCCAGGCCCGAGGAACGTAAGCAGATGCCCCATGGCATATCCTTCCTTATAAACTCTGCTTACCAGAGGAATACTTTTGGCAAAGATGCCGGGCTCCACAAGAGTCACATTG
Organism: Syntrophus sp. PtaB.Bin001; assembly: GCA_002067815.1. Classification (GTDB taxonomy): domain Bacteria; phylum Desulfobacterota; class Syntrophia; order Syntrophales; family Syntrophaceae; genus Syntrophus. The sequence continues at coordinate 12,054 of MVQR01000007.1, forward strand.
ATTACTACATTCCCCGAAGTGGTGTTAAGATCGAAATCCATCTGATAGGTCATGGTGTCGATTTTGGCGGAAAGAAATCCGACTTTATCAATAATATTTGCGGAGTCAAATTCTCCCAATCCCTTTTCGCTGATCTGGTGGCCCTTCTTGCCGATGTTGGTTGTAAGGCCGTCGTTGGCCATTTCCTGAAGATAAAGACGGACAGTTCTTTCACTGATTTCCTGTCCCGAGGCGACAAGTTCCTGGGTAATCATTGCGCTGGTCATTGGCGTGCCGGAATTTCTGAGCACCCTTAGAATGGAAAGCTCCTTTTTCTTCTTCCTTTCCTTCATTGCCGATCTATCCTCCCTTGCTTTTTCAAATCTATGGACCTTTACCCTTGCATTTACCGGATCACAAGATTTTTCTAAAAAATTCCCCTTCCACTATTACAGAAGCCCATATATTGGCAATATTGCCGTTAAGATTTGCTATATAGGAAATTTTGTAAAATTACAACCCCATTCGATAGCATAAAAAATAATCAACAAAATACTTGACTACCTATATTTATATTGATAATAGCCCCTTTAAACCAATTTTATATTACGGCAATTGATTGCCGGTTTACTGGCAATACATTACCGATAACAAAGGAGGAAAATATTATGGAATGGCAAAAAAGCAATGATGCAATTGGCACTGTAAATCGCGGTAATCCGGCTGAATCGGGATTGTGTACTCTTTGCCGTGCTGATTGTAAGGGGCGCTGCGAAACATGGCTGTCAAGCCTGAAAGGCAGGAAATTGCTTTATCCTAGAGATTTTGGATTTGTTACGGCAGGAAGCGCTAATACCTGTCATGTCGGAGTTTGTTACAACTCGTTGCGCATTCAGGGATACAACTACGGTGTAACGGGGTTGCCCGCAGGCTTGAGCAATTCCGCCGACGACTGTATTTTCCCCAACGTCAATATTGAAGGCTCCTTCGGCAATGAAGTGAAAACAAAATTCCGGCTTCCCATAATGACCGGGGCACTCGGCTCCACCTTCATCGCCGCCAAGTACTGGGATTCCTTCGCTACGGGTGCGGCCCTTGTGGGGATCCCAATCGTTATCGGTGAAAACGTTGTCGGCATCGACAAGGAAGCGGTCATCAACAATGGCAAGATATCCAAAGCCCCCGAACTGGACCGACGGATTGAAACCTTCCTTAAATACTACGACGGCTACGGTGCAATCATTGTCCAGATGAACGTGGAAGATACGAGAAACGGTGTGGCGGAATATGTCATCAATAAATATGGCGACAAGGCCATCATCGAGCTCAAATGGGGTCAGGGCGCCAAGGATATCGGGGGAGAAATTCAGGTTGACAACCTTGAGTACGCCATCTTCCTGAAAGAAAGAGGCTATGTCGTAGATCCCGATCCCACAAAACCGGAAGTACAGGAAGCCTTCAAACACGGTGCAATCAAATCTTTCGCCCGCCACAGCAGGTTGGGCTATACGGATATGTCCTCGACTGACGAGGTCGGCAAGGCTTTCATGGAATCGGTTGCCTATCTCCGCAAGCTCGGTTACAAACGGATCTCTCTGAAGACCGGTTCCTACGGCATGGAAGCACTGGCAATGGCGATCAAGTATGCAACTGATGCCAAACTCGATCTTCTCACCGTAGACGGTTCCGGCGGCGGCACGGGTATGAGCCCCTGGAACATGATGGAAACATGGGGAGTTCCCTCGATTCTCCTTCATTCCAAAACGCACGAATACGCAACGCTTCTTGCCGCGAAAGGCGAAAAAGTCGTTGACATCGCTCTTGCGGGCGGACTAGCCAGAGAAGACCATATCTTCAAGGCCCTCGCTCTGGGCTCACCCTTTACAAAGCTCATCTGTATGGGCCGGGCGGCAATGATCCCGGGCTATCTGGGCTCCAACATTGAGGGCGTCCTGAAACCGGAACGTAAGGCGAAGGTAAACGGAAACTGGGAGGAACTGCCGCCGTCAGTGAAGGAAATCGGCGCATCCGCTGAAGAAATCTTCGCTGGTTACTATGACCTCCAGAAGAAGGTCGGTGCGGAAGAGATGAAGAACATCCCCTACGGCGCAATAGCCATGTGGACGATGGCCGACAAACTTGCGGCTGGATTGCAACAGTTGATGGCCGGAGCCAGACGTTTCGATCTCGGCCAGATTAACCGGGGTGACATCTTCTCCGCTAACAGGGAAACGGAAAAAGAAACAAAAATTCCGTTCATTACCGATGTTCAGGATGAAAGCGCGAAGAAAATCCTCAACGGTTGATTCTCTCCTTTTGACGGAAACGGCCTGAGACGGCCGTTGACTGATTCAAGAAAGGCAGGATGGCTATTTTATGCAATCCTGCCTTTCTTATTACTCAAAGCATTGATTCAATTATAGATTTTCAAGGGTAATATCTTATTTTGCTTGAATCTATACCGCAAAAATCAACCCAATCACATAGAGTTTGATCGATATTTTTTATTTTGAAATTTATACAATAATGATCACGAAAAATTGTTGGGCTAACTCCTTGATAATCTCCAGTAATTATTTCATTTATCCCATCATGCCTATAGTAAATGATCACCTTGTTTATTTCTTCCATTTTGATCAAATCCAATTTCCATATACCGCTTTTTGACATGCCGTCATTATCAAGGACAAGGTTCCTCTGAAACCCTTCTTGTTGTGTAAATACACATATACATTGATCACCAGGCGATAAGACATCTGTAAAATAATTTACCATTGCAATCATTCCCATTCTCATGATTATAAAAAACCCACGTCCTCATCCCGGAAAGCGGGTGGCAAGTTTACCGTACATGTTCTACATGTTCTGCACAGGAAACAGAGCTAGATGAAGACACATTTCTTGACTTTGACCCGTTGCATTCAGAAGTCCGAAAAAACAGTAGGCCTTCTTAAGCACTGGAATCAACGCAAAATGATTATCCAGCCCAAACCTACAAATATGTCCATAAAGGAGGCAGGTAAATGAGGAAACCGCTTTTCTCCCACATCCTCCCCGCCTCTTCAATGGAGATTCCTTCTGGTTTGCAACGCTCACCATCCTGCTCTCGCGGCCGCAACATACGGCAGCCATAGGGCCGTTCCGACCATGTCAGTTCGCAACCGTTCGCTTGGTGAAAGATGCAGCCCTCTCTCCTGTCCGGATCTTTGTAGTGCGGCCGGATTATCCGTGCCATTATGTGCGCGTCCAGAAGCAGTATGACAGCATACCTGCCGCTTTCCAACGCATCTTGGACGGCTTCCGCGGATCCGAACTCTGACGGCAAACAATGACCGGGTTGCATCCGACAGCACCCCCCCTCGCAGCGCACGCACATCTCCGTTTCCCGATACCCCTCCATGCCTACCCCTCCATATTACCTATACAACCCATCACAACTCCAAATCAACCAGCACAACGCCACGACCAGAAAGTATTGTGGGTGGGCATTCCAACCCCGACCGTGCTTGGCGGTTTTACGTACACAGGGCGTGAAACCAAAACTTTTTGCGCGATTTATTCACGAGATCTACGAAATCTGTCCGGTTGTCTTTTTGTGCGATGTTTGCCCTCTTTCAAGGGTATGACAGTGCGCTATATTGGTATGATTCAATAGTTACCGCGAAACAGCCCTGATTACGGTAAATCCCTAACACATCATTGGATAAACAGCAATAACCTACCCTTTATAGCTTGTTTTGCACTGAACTGATTGGATTGTTACTTGACAGAATCGGCATGAATCTGCCAAAAAATGTCTTGCAACTATTGCTGAATCCGGCACTATTGATAAATCGTGATTCAACGATTTGAGTGGAAGTTAAAATAGAGAGGGTTAAAGAAGTCTTGGCAAAATGGATAAATATGAACAGTCATAATTTGTATTGAGTCCATATGCTTTCTTTCCTGCGTGAATGGTCTAATTTATTTAAGAAAGAAGTGACGATTCTCACGATGTGACATTCACTGAATACGTTGCACCTTCAACATTATATGTCTCTCATCATTTTCATTCCGGTTGGGAAGAGTGCAAATATAGAGCTTTATGAAATGGCTGAGGGGCAAGGACTCGAACCTTAATTCACAGGGCCAGAACCTGTTGTCCTACCTTTAGACGACCCCTCAATTTAAAGCTGACACCCTCGTTTTGTAATGAGAGGTCAAGTTTTATCGCCTCTTATATATGGGTTTAGACATGACTCCCGCGAGGCTTGTTCCTCATAATGGCAATAATCCTGCCATTTTATTATTCCAACAATAGTTCTAATATTCAACATGTTATAATAAAATATCTATTGGAACCGGGTACATAATTGTCCATTATTATAATAATAAAACAAAAATGGTCTAATGACAAAAAAATAACATATTAAGGAAAGCTTTCTTGAAGCAACCCCCTCTGACAAGTACGGCTAACAGGAGTATAATCCTTGACAAAATTCATATAAATGACTATATTATTTATGAAAAAAAAGAGCTGCGATGTTTGTTGAGAGTCAGGTTACTGGATTTGAATGAGAAAAGGAAACAAAGGGTCTTAGTGGTGATAATCACCCTAAATAGACTAAGTTTTTAAGACGCGACTCCAGTCAAACGACAAAACGGCATCAGCGGCTCTTTTAATTTCAGTGCAGCAGTTTCAAAATCAGATTCTTTTTGAATATTCAAATTCTTTTTCCGCCGAATTATAAATCTTTCTTCATTAGCTTCTTTCACGATAACCTCTTTCACTTGTATTTTTTCGCCTGTTTATATACTTTTGCTATCCGATGGGAAACAGCCGTGTTATCTGGTAGATTCTTTCAGAGTATTACCAGTGAACCTTGATGTTGGCGGCAAGTTCCCATTGGTAATATACCCTGGCTACTTTCATGTGTGGCGTGTGTCTTCAGACGCCGGATGCTGAAACGAATACCCGATGGGATAATTCCCCTATTGGATGGGGGGCCAGGGATTTATCCTTTTTTATCCCACCTGTTAGTTTTTACCGTTTCGAAAAATGTATACACCAATGATTTCATCCTCTTCCCACTCACAGTTTGACAACTTGTCCGTACTTATACTGTTATTTATGCAGTAAACACAGCTCACATTATCAAACTTCCAACCTTCGTTTTCTACGGATTGTATTGCACCAACCATAGCGGCAGATCCCCTGGCTTTACTAATAGGAATGTCTATCTGGAAAATCTTCATACCAGCAGACTTTGCAGCGCGGGCCTGTCCTGCAGGTGATAAAGCAAACTCACTTCCCACGCGATGTTTCTGGAACTTTGTTCCTTTGCTAATAACTGATTGTTCATCTGAAGCTGAGCCGAAAAATTCCATATTTCCTCTCTTCCTTATAAGTTAATGAAGGCAGCAAATGACAACCGGAACCCGAAATTAAAATTTTTTTCAAGTTGCCGCTGCCATAATTCGACCGCTGAACAAACCTGCATATCAGTTCCAATGGCGCATAACACTTAAACAATAAAGGTTTTGGTTGCGATAAATGTCACAACCCTGTTATCTAAATCAGAAAAATATATAACAGTAATTAGAATTGCACTACTGATTTACAACGGAATTAATCCCAGCAAAATTCTGTTGGAAAAATTTACAAGTAAAATAAAAACTCTTTCTAAAACGATACAAGTTCGGAATTAAATTAATATATTATGTTTTCTTCCATCCTGTGTCGTAATTAAAAACTTTCTTCAATGTAAAAAACTTGTAACGTATCGTTGTGAATATGACAATTTTCTGAAGAATGGTGAATATGGATACGGAACTAATATTCTGGAAAGCAATAGAGTTGGAGCCGGAATGTGAAATGGTTTTACCCTTTGCGATTAAAGAGACAAGAAATTCTATAGCCAAATCATTGAAAATTCAGCAGCAGTCAATGGTTCAAGAATATGGTCTCACTGAAGCAGAGAACATCTCAATAAAGGAAGAAGATGCTCCAAACGGTATATATCTAATTAGAATAGTACGGGAGTTGAAGTAAACATATTGTCCTGAGACCCAAAATGCATGGTTGCTCCCCCCCTTTTTGATTTGTTTTATTGCTGATATATAAACGATATAATGATTTCGGGGCGATAAGATTTGAACCTATCTAAGCATAAATTATCATTAATCATTGTGAACTGGCCATAATAACAGGGGTAAGTTTTCCGTCGGATAGACTTGTCAGGCAAAAATGGTGTCAAAATTGTCTTGACAATTTAATAACGATTATAAATAATAATTAGAAGAAAATGGGTCCAGAAATCCTTGAATTTCTGGAGGTTCAGTTTGGTCGGGCCGCCAACTAACATAAATGTTAGCTGGCGGCTTTTTTTTGTCTAATAGAAAAAGAATATCTAAATGTTTGATATAAAAAATATTATGCTTGTTATTTTATCTGCCCCATTTTCTCATAACGCCTTCTGGGCTTTCGATATTTAAATGATAAAAACAAACTTAAAATAGATAGTTCAATTCAAAAGTTGGAGATAATACCTATGAGTACGGATGAAAAACTTCTCCAAGAAAAAATTAATCAATATGATGTATTTTTTCAGCAGTTATTTGATAGTGAATCCGGGTCTCTCGTTGATGAAACTTCTATCGATATTCAGAAGAAACAAACTGAGGCTCTGCGTGAACATGTGGAATTGCTTGATCTTGCAGAGGATCTAATTGTGGTGCTGGATATGAATCATCGTATTCTCTTCTGGAATCGGGGTGCCGAGAAACAATATGGCTGGAGTCGAAGTGAGATCCGGGGAGAAAATATTCATTCCCTGCTCAACACCACTTTCCCGCAGAGTTTTAGTGCGATAGAAAAGACCTTGGCAACTTACGGTAAGTGGAAAGGCAATCTGGTCCAGTTCCGACGGGACGGCAGTTCGATTCTTGTGGATAGTCGATGGACTATGAGATGCGATGAGTTGGGAAAACCACTTGCTATTCTGGAAATCAACAGAGATATGACCTCGCGCAAACATACGGATGCCATGCTGCAGAAGGCTCTGGATGAATTTGAAGAAGCGTGCGTTCAAAAAAGAACAATGGATTTTCAAAAGGTCAATGCATCGTTAAAGGATGAAATTATTGAAAGGAAAAGGAAAGAGGCAGTCTTGAAAAAGCGGGAAATGCAACTGAAGATCAAGACGAAGAACCTCGAGGAACTTAATGCAGCCCTCACCGCCCTTCTTAAGAAAAGGGAAGAGAAAAAAATAGAACAGGAAGAGAAGATTCTTTCCGACGTGAGAAGTATGGTCCTTCCCTATGTGGAAAAAGTTAAAACGACAGATATTGATACCACCCAGATGAACTATTTGAATATACTGGAAGCTAACTTGAAAGAAATTACATCGCCATTCCTGCGGCAACTGACATCCCCGCCCCTGAACATGACCCCGAAAGAGATTCAGGTGGCCTCTCTGATCAAGGATGGCAAAAAAACTAAGGAAATTGCGGAACTGATGAATATCTGCACAGGTGCAGTAGCCTTTCACCGCAATCGTATCCGGAAAAAACTTGGATTGAACAAAAAGAATGTAAATCTCATGTCTCATCTTTCATCCATGGCCCTGAAGAAGTAATATTTTGAGGACGTATCAACCTTTCATCATCGTCCGCTGTTTTCATTTTTGAAGCTACCGTTTCTGTTATTCTATTTCTAATTTTATAGTGGATTAATCATCCAAGGCCATCTGTTCCATTTTTCCCGTCAGAGACAGAAACTGCCGCATAAGCATCGGAATATTCCTGGGTCACCGTAGAATCACAAAGGAGCCGTCAAGGCTTCGGGCACCAGCAATATCGCGTATGGGAGATACAACCGAAGCGGGCTTCATCCATAAACATCAGTCGGATGGGTTCTTCACCTCCCACGCTTCGTCGATTTCGGCAAGGAGGTTTGGAAGTTTTTTTCCATTCTTCCTGAGCCTCAACGTCGGCTTTGGGATGTAGTCGTTTATCGGGGGCAAGTTTCCGCCATCCATGACGGTGGAGGAGTGTGTATGCAGAACAGAGCGGAACATTTATCCGGCCCTTTTCCCTTGGGCAGAGTTTCGGAAACGGAAGGGAGCAATAAAACGCCATACTCTTTCGACCTGCTTGAAAAGAGCATAAAATGTCTGAACTACCAATATTGTGTGATATTGTGATGTATTGGGAACTATTGCAATATATTACATATTATATATAAATTATAAGATATTATATATGTTATGATTACAGTCTTTTTGTGTTTATTTTTCTTATCTGTTGTTTGTATACATCCTGTGCTCAATAAACAGGTAAGTGATAAAAGTATTAGAAAATTTAGGGAAGGAGGAAAAAAATGACTGTAGGCGAATCAATTCAATTTGCTGGCCTTGTATATCTTATTTTAATTATCATCGGATTTGGAACTGCTGGCCTCATTAAGGTTATGTCGATTTTCTTTAATCCAAAAAAGAAACAATCTTAACTCTTGCCAATAAGAAATCACGGAAAAAGCAATGACTAAATTTTCATATATGGAATGGAGAGGAGAATATGGTAAATTTTGATATATTACAGTTGTTTCAGGGTATCGCCACGCTGGTCGCACAGGACCCCACTCATGCGATCGCCCGCGTTGTTCTGATGCTGGCGGGAATAGCGTTTGTTTATCTTGGTTATAAGGGAATCCTGGAAGCCCTCATTATGATCCCCATGGGCTTGGGCATGGCGGCGGTCAACGCTTCCGTTTTATTTTTAGCTCAGGATAAAATAGGAACCATTTTTCTTGATCCCCTGATGACCGATCCCGCGGCCCTTGTCAACATTATGCAGGTGAACTGGCTCCAGCCCATCTACACGATGAGCTTCAGCAACGGGTTGATCGCCTGCCTCGTTTTCATCGGCATCGGGGTTCTCTGCGACATCGGTTACGTGCTGGCAAATCCTTTCAGCAGCATGTTCATCGCGCTCTGGGGTGAACTGGGATCAGTTCTCGTCTTCCCGCTGGCTATAGCCTTTGGCATGACCCCCCAGGAAGCGGCGGCGACGGCCATTGTCGGTGGCGCTGATGGCCCCATGGTGCTTTTCACCTCCCTGATCCTGTCCCCGCACCTCTTCGTTCCCATCGGCATCGTAGCCTATCTCTATCTGAGTCTCTGCTACGGATTGTATCCCTATCTAATCAGGGCCATGATTCCTAAAAAAATGGCTGCCCTACCAATGGACCTTAGCAAGATGCCCAAAATTACACCTCTGCAGAAAATCATGTTTGCCGTAATTGCCTGC
>MVQR01000008.1 GCA_002067815.1 Syntrophus sp. PtaB.Bin001
GACATTTTACGCTTTAAATGATTGCATTTCATGTAGTTGCAACAGCTTAAAAATTAAACGTTGGGACAGCAGTGAGAGAAAACATAAAAATTCCCCGATCCGATTCATGTTGCTCCGGACAATCGCCCGCTTCTCTCGAATATCCTCTACGTTAAGGCTCTTGGAATGCTCGGCCGACATATTCTATTCGAAACGGTATTGGAATAATTTCGTCCCTATAAGACCCATGAATACCGGATTTCGAAGGAGCCCGTTATATTTTAAGGTTAAGAGAAGCCCGAAAGGTACAGTATAAGCATATATTTTTCGTCACATGAAATGACGAAAGGAGGTCAGATTGATGATTGCGAAGAGATCCCCCAAGAAAGTCCCCAAAACGGCTATCTTGCTAATTACACCCGAAACAGGAAGACTTCCGGAAGGTATGTGCGATCTCGCCCGTTACATTTCGGGAAAAAGCGGCGGATTGGGGGAAGTGGTAACAGCATTATGCGAAGGACTGACGGAAAGAGGGATTAATTGTCACTTGGCCACGCTGAATCTGAAGAAGCGTTTTCAGAAAGAAGGAAATATAGATGAAAGTGAATGGCGGGAAATCCGTTATCAGATTGACCCGGAAAGGATTCACCTCGTCAGTTCCTCGATATTCGCCGATCTTCCCGGCGCCTATTCAGGAAATGTCATGCTTACCGCTTCCGAGTTTCAGAAACAACTGATCAATCATGTCATCAAGACGGTAAGCGCGAAAAACCACGGCAAACTGATTCTGCACACCCATGACTGGATGGCTGGCGGCCCGGTTACCGCCTATGCGAAGTCCCGGGGAATTCCCGTCTTGCATACCGTTCATAACGTTTTTACCTGCAATATTCCTGAGTCCATGTATCTTGGAGTGGACCTAGATCAACTTGATCAAAATCTTTACTATAGTTATGAAGACGGGAATCGCTGTATTGATTGTCAGGCCACTGCGATCAAGAGCGCAACCTTGGTGAACCTTGTCGGTCACCGTTTTCTGGAAGAAATCGTTGAAGACTATTTCCAGGACCGCGCCATTATTCCGGACAGCGTGCGTCGGGAAATCAAAGCAAAAAAGGACTTTGATTCGGCCCTGACAGTTCTCAACTGTCCCTCATTGAACATGTATCCTGAATCTTGCAGTTTTCTGCACAGGAACTTCGGCGCCGACGATGACATTCTGGAAGCTAAAAAGGATAATCTCATGGAATTTCAGCGGCGCACCGGTCTGAATGTCGATCCGAACGTAATTCTTCTATATTGGCCGTCTAGGCTTGATCCCTGCCAGAAAGGGATCGAACTTCTTGAAGACATCGCGCTGAAATTCGTCATCGAGCATGGAGATGTCCAGATCGCGGTAGTCGGCGACGGCATCGGCGGCGACAAGTTTCACGAAGAAATCATGGGAAGGATAGCCTGTGCTTCCCAGGGAAAGATCTGCTACCACCGTTTCAATGAAGAACTGTCACTGCTTGGTTTTGCAGCGGCCAACGACGTTTTCGGTGCCTCTCTTTATGAACCTTGCGGCCAGATAGATCAATTGGGAAACCTCTTCGGAGCAACAGCAACCAATCGTGACACCGGAGGATATCATGACAAAATCCATGAAATGAAACTGAGAATCGATGGAGCCGAAAAAGATTCCGGAAACGGCTTTCTATTTGAGGATTATGATTCCGGAGGGCTTTGGTACGGATTGCATAAATGTGTGGAATTCCATCGCAGGCCGGCAGAGGTGCGGGCTCCCCAGCTGAAAAGGATCATGAAAGAGATTCGCAGTTGCTACAAGTTGGATCGGATGATAGATTCATACATTAAGATTTATGAACGGCTCAATGGCGGTGTTCCGCTGGTTTAAGGGAAAGGACGGAACGGGATTATCGAATTTTCAAATCTGGGACGCATCCTAATAATTTTCGGCCTGACACTGGCAGGCATCGGTCTTCTGCTTCTACTGGCGGGGAAAATACCCTGGATTGGCAGGATGCCGGGAGACTTTTATTTCAAAGGAAAACAGATAACATTCTATTTCCCGCTGACAACAAGCCTGCTGATCAGCCTTATCCTCACTTTGATCCTCTGGCTTATCAACCGGAAATAGGTATTAAAGCCGATTATTTGCAATGTCGGTTTTAATACCTATTTCCTTTCTTCAGAAAGCCTAACCCCAAAGTATAAGTCCTGTTTCATTTTTTGAAGCCAACTTCTCATTATAGGGAATAACCCTAATTCCATAGGAATGCGGCCCATTTCGACGAATGCGAAATTCTGCGGAAAAGATAATGGAACCATCCAGCAGATTGCTTGTCTCTTTCAGCGGGACAAACTCCGGTGTTTCGATAAAGCCGTATCCGTCATCCCGACCTATGAAAAGTTCCACATAAATCTCTTCCGGTTTCAATTTCCCTGGATCGATACGCGCCGTGACCGTCAATGACTGATCCACCATTATGGTATCGCCATGAATACCTTCCACACTGATATCCAGCAGGCGCAGGGAAGAGAATCTCATGGGAATTCTACTTTTCCATTCGGCAATTTCTTTTGCCAGTTTGAAGTTCTGCTCGCGCAGCTGCAAATTGCGGCGAACCGTCGGCAAGTACATATCATCGTAATATTCCCTGAGCATTCTCTCGGTATTGAACCGGGGAGCCAGCGTATGAATTGACCGCTTGATCATTTCTATCCATTTAACGGGAATGCCTGAAGCATCGCGTTCATAAAACAATGGGATTACGGAATTTTCCAATATGGAATAGAGAGAGAGACTATCCTCTTCATCGACACCGGCATCTTCTTCCGTAAGTCCCCGAACTACCGGCCCAATCGTCCAGCCATTGGCGCCATCATATCCTTCAGCCCACCAGCCATCGGAAATACTGAGATTGAGGACACCGTTAAATATTACTTTTTCTCCGCTGGTTCCACTGGCCTCATAAGGTCTCCGCGGCGTATTCAGCCAGACGTCCACACCTTGCACAAGATGACGGGCCACGTTGATGTCATAGTCTTCAAGAAAGAAAATTTTCCCCCGGAACCGTTCCTGATTGCATACTGAAATCACCTTCTTAATCAGGCTCTTCCCCATTTCATCGTTGGGATGGGCCTTCCCGGCAAAAACAAGATGGACCGGCCGGATGGGATTATTTAGAATTTTATCTAATCGTTCCAGATCTGACAGTATCAGATCAGCCCTTTTGTAAGGGGCAAAACGCCTTGCAAAACCTATCATCAAGGCAGTCGGATTCATCTTGGAGTAAATTTCCTCCCGCCAGGTTTTGGAATAGCCGTATCTTGACCAGTGCTTCGAAATATGATCACGCACATAGTTGATCATCATCTGTTTGAGTTCGTAACGAGTCCGCCACAGCATCATGTCGGGGATATTCCAGACCCTTTTCCACATATCAGGATCACCGATGGATTTCTGCCAATCCTGCCCCAGATAAACGTCAAAAAGCTCCTTCATCTTTGACGCCATGTAGGATGCCATGTGCACGCCGTTAGTCACCTTCCGCATGGGAATGTCCAGCTCATGGAAACCTTTCCAGACATCACGCCACATGTGCCGCGCGACCTGACTGTGAATCTCACTGACGGCATTGAATTTGTGAGTCATCTTGAGTCCCAGGATTGTCATGAAGAAAGGCTTGTCATCACCTCCCTCCTTCAGGCCCAAATCCCAGAACTGCGACCAGGAAATGCCCGACCATTTGATAAAATTCGCGAAATAATGTTCGATCAGTTCTTTGTCAAAACGCTCGTTGCCTGCTTCCACCGGCGTGTGCGTCGTAAAGATCGTACTGCTTCGAACGACCTCGCTGGCCTCGTCAAAACTGAGCCCCTCCTCGGTCATGAGCAGCTGAATTCGGCTGAAAATGAGAAAAGCGGAATGTCCTTCATTGATATGATAAACACTGGGTTTGATACCTAGTTTTCTGAGGAGCCGAACTCCTCCCGCCCCCAGAAGAAGTTCCTGCTCTATTCTGGTTCTCTGATCTGAAGGGTAAAGCCGATTGGTAATTTTTCTGTCCTGCGGCGTGTTGCCGGGGACATCGGAATTCAACAGGTAAAGAGACAATCGGCCGACCTGCACCTCCCAGATATTCGCATAGAGCGTCCTACCCGGCAGCTCAAGCGAGATCTGAACTTCTTCACCTTTTTCATCTTGAACGATCTGCATGGGGAGATTGGAAAAATCGCATTCAGGATATTCCGCGATCTGGACCCCATCTTTGTCGATAACCTGCTTGAAATATCCATTCCGATACAGCAACCCTACGCCTACCAGGGGAATATTTAGATCACTGGCAGTTTTCAGGTGATCACCCGAAAGAACTCCCAGTCCGCCGGAATAGATGGGAAGACTCTCGTGCAGGCCATATTCCGTAGAGAAGTAAGCGACAGGTGAAGACCATTTAATTTCCGGAGAAGCGGAAAGCTGCCTGCTGAGCGTCTTATCGGCCATGTAGTCGTCGAACTTTTTCATGACGGATTCATACAGGTTCATGTAAACTGCATTATTTTTTGCTTCGATCAACCGTTCCGCCGATACCGTTTCCAGCATACGCACAGGATTATTGCTCATTTCCGTCCAAAGTTGCGGATCAAGAGTTTCAAAAAGCTCAAGGGCTCGAGAGTTCCAAGACCACCATAAATTGTATGCAAGTTCCCTCAAACGGGATATTTCCCGCGGGAGCTTTGCCACGGCGGTAAACCGGCGGAAATGGGGCTGGGTTGAAACGGTGCCGGCGAAGGTATGGCGAAAAGCCGTCCGATAATCGATCAGTGCTAACTTCTCCGCGTACTCCCGGGCAATTGCCGCCGCCCTGTCGTATGCCGCTAGATAGAATTTATAGAACTCCATCCAATTGGCCTGCATTGCAATGGTCCACGCACTTTCCCTGCGTTGCTGCATTTCCATATCTGTCCAGGAAAGAAACTCCTTCAAAATATCGAACAGATCGTTGATGATATCCTGAACCTCCCGCCCTTTTCGCTTCAGAATCATAACGCCGCTATGTTCCGTAAAAGACGATTGCACCCAAAGCCCAAATCCTGCCTGATCCGTGGAAATAGTAGGCACGGCATGCGCGGCACTCTCCTGAGGGGTATAGCCCCAAGGCTCGTAATACGAAGGGAAAACGCCCAGATCGCAACCCGAAAGGGCTTCATAGTAAGTCATGTTGATTAGGCCGTCGTGACCGTTCAGATAGGCAGGAATGAAAATAATGTTTACTTTATTCTGCGGTAGGTTTTTCAACAATAACCGATTGCTGGTCTCCAGAATCGGGTCGGAGGCTTCGTAATGCAATCTGTGAGTGGAGATCGGAGGATTGCCCACCTCCACTTTACCGTATTCGCTTTGCAACGTCGGAATAAGGTCGGTATGACCTCCGAGAATGAAAAGATAAACAAGAAGCGATTGATCGCCTTTCATTTCCTTATCCAGGCGCCCTAGAGCATCGAGAAAGATATCGATCCCTTTGTTATGGAACTCGTATCTTCCAGATATTGCCATTATTTTTGTATCACTGGGCAGGTCCTTTTTCAAAAAGCGAGATGCGGCTTTCAGAAGTCGCATCCGGGAACGCATGGCCGGTCTTCGATCCATCACCAGGTTTGGTATCTGCTCCATATCCAGACCGTTGGGAGTAATAATATCGGGATAACGTCCCAGAAAATTCTTCGCCTCCAGAGCGGTAATTTCACTGACCGTGGTAAAGCAGCCCGCTTCCCTGGCGGTAGCCAGTTCCATGGAGTATTTCGCCGTAATATTGTAAGCATTGGCTTCTCTAAGAGGGGAAATATGATCCATGGAAGCATAGATATCCACCCCCGATCCGGCCAGTGTCCTACCAAGGATCGTGGAATGAGTCGTAAATACTGTCCCGATTTCGGGAACGCTTTTCTTAAGGTAGAGCAGCCCGGCGCCGGTCATCCATTCGTGAAACTGGGCGATCGCAGTCCCTCCTTGAGGACGGACCATGAGATTGTAGATTGTTTCGATAACCTCCCCGCAGGCGTAACTGAACATAACCGGTTCCGTATAATCCCAGCCGCCGGCGATGGAATCAACGCCGTAGTCCTCCCACATGCGGTAGAGAAGTTGATCTTTATTGTACTTCATCCCGAAACTTACCAGGATGACCTTTGGTTCACCGGGAATCTTCCAACGCCCGAAACGGCAGTAAATGTCTTTAATTGCCGTTCCTTCACGAATCTTAAACCAACATTCCTCGTCTGTTTCCTCAAAATCAAGATTGGTTTTGAGATCCGGTCCAAGAAGATAGTAATTCTCGCCATAGGCCTTTATGGCTTCCCGTATTTTGCTGGAAATAACCGTGTAGATTCCGCCAACCTTGTTGCATACCTCCCAGCTGCATTCAAAGAGATAGCTGTTCAGATCTTTTATCATTAATCTTCTCCTTTTATGATCGAAGCGATAGGGAAAAATCCTCGAGGATATTCATATAATTGATATAGGCTTCATAAGGAGATGCATAAGGGTTGGAATATTTCTGCTTTGCCCCTTGAGAATAATTTTCCGTGCTCATGTAAAAAAAATGATCCGACGCCTGCAACATGCGCCATATACCATTTAAATCAGCATTCTTCCGCTTCCGTGCCTTCTCTTCCAAATCATAGAGCACCCGGAGTGCATCCCTCTGCATGGCATTTCCCACCCAGGCAGTCAGATCATGCTTCGACTCCGACCAGGACACGAAATCAGGCACATCCAGCAGGGCGACCGGCTCATGCTTTGCTGCAATTTCCGAAGGAGTACAGAAACAGAAATCATGCCTTATAATTTCATCGGCAAAAGACTTGATGAAATTTAACACTTCAAAATCATTATGCTTCCCTAAATTCTCGTACTTCATGAACAGGTTGACTACTTCCCCGCCGCCTTTGCAGGCTTTTGCCACCCTTTCAACAACAAGATCCGCCTTAAGCGGAGGACCATTCTGTAAATTATCGAAAATTCCAAACTGTATATCATCAGAAAGACGATAATTTCTCAAGAGTAATTTCAGCTTTACACAGTTAGTGGGCCGATAAACGAAATCGGTCCCCTTAAAGCCCGGGATATCCTCCTTTCCTTCAGCAAGGATAACCTTATATCCCATCTTTTCAGCAATGCCCGCTAATTCATTGCTGTAGATCAACTCCGAACAACAAAAAGCCGTGGCTTTTTGTCGGAATAGTTCTTCACACTTTTTTTTATGTGCTTTGATCTGTTCCTTGAATTCCCGTAAGGAGAAGAGAAAGGCAAGGGAATGAGAATAGGTCTCATTCAGAAATTCAACACAACCCGTGTCTGCAAGCCGCTGAAAAATCTCCAGTACATCTTCCCGGTACTTTTCACACAAGGTAATCGTTTCCCCACTGATGGAAAAGGCCACACGGAATTTGCCCTTATGCTTTTCGATCAGCTTCAGCAAAGTTTCCGTGGTCGGAATGTAGCACGAACGCGCGAGTTCGTCCAAAGCCTGACGACTTTTTCCCGGATCTTCGTAAAGATGATTCCGACCGATATCAAAAACCCGATATCGCTTTAGGCGGCGGGGTTGGTGAACCTGAAAATAGATACAGACACCGGGCATTTTGACACCTTTGTTATTATGGCTGCCTGTTTTGCCGTCCGACAGTTTTAATTGCCTCTCTTAAAAAGATAAATTAACAAAACTCGGTTTAACTGGATTTAACCGGCAAACAGTTATCATGTCATGCCCCCTTTGCAGCCAATACCTGACGATAAATCCATATCAATCTGGCTGCGGAGTTTTCCCATCGAATCCGGCTGATTTCTTCAGCCGCCTGCTTCATCATCTCTTCGACAAGGGCCGGATATTTCAAAACGGCTACCATTTGATCCGCCATTTCATCGATATCCCAGAAGTTGACCTTCAAAACATGATTAAGAATTTCGGAAACTCCCGACTGTTTTGAAATCATGACCGGCACACCGGATAACAGCGCTTCCAGAGGCGAAATGCCGAATGGTTCGGAAACACTGGGCATCACATACAGATCGCTCAAGGCAAAGATGCGTTCCACCTCTGCCCCCTGCAGGAATCCCGTAAAATGAAAGTGTCTGCCGATTCCGAGCTCCGCAATGCGCTCACTCATAAGGTCCATCATATCGCCCGTTCCGGCCATTACAAACATGACATCCGGCAAAACTTTCAAAACCCTGGCGGCCGCCTCGATAAAATATTCCGGTCCTTTTTGGAAGGTTATTCTTCCTAGGAAAAGTACGGTTTTTGTCCTCTTCTGCCCGGCAATTCGATAACGCTCCCTTAAAGGATGAAGAGCGGCGGCATTATAAACAACGGACACCTTCCGGGAATCTACCCCGTAACGATTCACTATTATTTTTTTGGTATACTCACTGACCGTAACAATGTGATCTGCAGAGTGCATTCCATGTCGCTCGATATTATAGATCTCCTGATTAATGCGGTCCCCGCTGCGATCGAACTCAAGGGCGTGAATATGTAAGACAAGAGGTTTACCGCTTATGGTCCGGGCATGAATCCCGGCGTAGACCGCCATCCAGTCATGGGCGTGGATGATATCGAAGGAATGGTCGCGGGCGACGGCGCCGGCTACCTGACCATACCGCAGCACCTCCTCCATAAGATCCCGGCCGTAGCCTCCTGAAAGCTCCACGGATAGATGCCCGGGCGGTCGCTTCAGTTTTAACCGCCGCTTCTCCTCCCTCAGCAAAACAGAATACTCAGACTCCGTTAAGTAAGGACTCAAAGGGGAATCAACGATTCGATATTTTACATTTTGCCGGTCTGTGTATTCGAGATCGGATTCGCTAAGAGGGTAACCGGATGCCGAGATCAGAGAAACGGGAGAAGATCCGACTGCCGGGTCACAATGAGGAACCACAAAGAAAACATGATGTCCGAATCCGGCCAACGCCCTGGTCAGTCCAAGACAGGCGGTGCCAAGACCGCCGCTCATGTAGGGCGGGTACTCCCAACCGAACATCAAGATCCGCAAAATATACTCCAATTCCCCATGGATGCCCCGACTTTAATCATCGGGGAAAACCAAGCGTCTGTCTATTGACTGAAGGAAGCCGAAACATCGGGCGACGCCGGCAGATAAAGGGTAAAGGTCGTCCCTGCACCCAATTTTGATGACAAGGTGAGATGACCTTCATGCTTCTTGATGATTGAATAACAGATGGCCAGTCCCAAACCGGCCCCTTTGATATTTCCCATGGGCTTTGTGGTGAAGTAAGGGTCAAAAACCCTGGATTGGTATTCCCGGGGAATGCCGACTCCTTGGTCCTTGAAGGAAATCCGGACATAGGAACCTTCCTTAAGCGAAGGTACTTCTTCGGACGACAAATGTACATTATCCGCACAGACCAGGATTGTCCCTCCTTCCGGCATAGCCTCCTGAGCGTTCACGATCAGATGACGGACAACCTGCTGCATTTGCCCCACATCGATTTCCAAAGCCCACAAGAAATCCGGAAACTCGAATTCGCAGCGGACATTTGAACCGCTGAGGAAAAAAGCCACGGTATCCTGAAGAAAAGGAGCAACCATGACTTTTTTTCGCAAAGGGCCTCCCCCCTTTGAAAAAGTGATCAGTCGGCTGGTCAGTTCTTTTGCCTGAAGACAGCTCTTTTCCGCCTGGTTCATTTTTTCGTAAGCAGGATCATCAGAAGGCAGATTCAGTTTGGCTAGAGAAACGTTGCCGAGAATGGCGGCAAGCAGGTTATTGAAATCGTGGGCAATGCCGCCCGCAAGAATCCCGACGGACTCGAGCTTCTGAGCTTTGACCAGCTCTTCCTCCATCCGCTTGCGGTCCGTTATGTCGTGTACAAGGAAAGAAAGCAGTTGCTCGCCGCCGATCTCGATCGGTCCGATATAAGCCTCTACATCCCTGACTTCTCCGTTGGCCAATCGGTTCAGAAAATAGAAATGCCCGCACTCTCTCTTTCTGGCCCGCTCCATATCCCTCAAGATCTGCTCGCGGGAGAGGATGCTGATATCGTCGATCATCTTCAATCTCAGAATTTCCTTGCTGTAGTCATAGAAACGGCAAGCCGCGGGATTGGCATCAACGATTCTGCCGGTATCGGGATTTATCAGCAGCATGGGCGCAACGTTTTCTTCAAAAAGTCTGCGATAACGAGCTTCACTTTCACGAAGAGCCTCTTCGGCATGTTCGCGTTCAGTAATATCACGGATCGCCACTATGGCCACTTTTCTGTACTTCTGAGTAAAATAGCTGACCGTAGCTTCTACGGGAAAGAGCGAGCCGTCTTTCTTCCTATGATGCAATTGCAGGGTTTGTTTTGTCGCCGATTTCAGCGCCAAGACTGTTTTATCAGGTTCAGCGGAAATGTCAGCCAACCGGTTCCCCAGCATTTCCGCAACACTGAATCCATAAAGTTCAGCGGCTGTCCTGTTGGCATCGAGAATGTACCCTGTTTTCCGGTCAACAAGGAAAACGGCCTCCCCCAGGACTTCAAAAATATGGCGATACTTCCTTTCACTCTCCTTAAGGGTCGCTTCCGTCTGCCTCGATGCCGTGATATCGCGGCATAGCCCTTCAAGAGCTACAAGCCTGCCTTTCTGATCCGTAATGCCTCTATTTGATTGAGAAATCCATCGTTCCTTTCCTTTTGGATCGATGATCTTATATTCATAACTGCGGGCGACGGCTCCCTCCAGCAGTTCCTGCCATTTTTCCTTGCAGTAATCGAAATAATCGGGGTGAATAATGTCCATCAGGAAAAACGGCTTCCGGTAGAAATCTTCCGCCGTATAACCAAAGACTTCAGTAACGGATGGACTAAAATATTCACAGACCCCGTCTGGAACTCTGAACAAAAAAACAGCATCACCCAAACTTTCGAGAAGTTTACGATATTTATCTGCTCCCCGAAATATGGTTTCACCGGTTTCTCCAAGCTTCGCCTCAAGCTCGGATACCCTTTTTTCCATAACTTCCAGTTCGGCCATGAGCTGTTCTTTTTTCATGGTTTTCATATTCGTCATCCGAAATCTCCCTAAAGCCGCGTGGTACTTGATCGGAAACATTTGATATTACCGGTGATTCAGCCGGATAATTATCTGCTACAGATAAACCTCCTTTCATCTCGCTTCCGATTCATCACTTGCCGGAACATCCTGAAAAAGTTACAATAACGCCCCGTTTCTATTGGCTGAAACAGGGCGTTTTTCTTTGAAATCTGACCCCACTGAAGGGATTAATTCAATGCTTTACATGCCATTCATGAAGCGTTGGTCTTTATCATAATTTTAAATTTGTTTCATTATGAACTTAGAGAAAATCAATCACCGATTTTGAGGCCTGACACAATTCAATTTACCAGAAAATTGAAAGGCGTCAATATTCATTATGCTGCTCGTAGATTTCTTCAAAAATCCGATGATGGGAACAAAATGCATCCAGGATACGGGGATCGAAATGTGACAATGTTGTCTTGCCGTCGCCTTCAGTAATTATTTGAACGGCACGCTCATGATCATAAGGCGGTTTGTACGGCCTTTTGCTGCGAAGGGCATCATATTGATCGACCAGACCGAGAATCCGTCCTTCAATCGGAATCTGTTCCCCTTTCAACCCATAGGGGTACCCCGAACCATCCCAACGTTCATGATGATACAGGGCACATTTTTCTGCAGCCGCCATGATCGGAGAGACCGGATTGCTCAGGATTTTTCCTCCAATCAGGGTATGGGTTTTCATAATGTCGAACTCCTCAGCAGTCAGCGGGGCAGCCTTGAGCAGGATGCTGTCGGAAATGCCTATCTTGCCGATATCGTGCATGGGGCTTGCGTAATAAAGAATATCGGCTTCAGCATCGGAACACCCCAGAGCACTCGCCATAAATTTACTGTACAGGCTGATCCTTTTCAGGTGACTGCCCGTATCTTCATCACGATACTCCGCAGCCTGTGTCAACCGATAGACAGTATCGATGAAAGAATTCCGTAATTCACGGGTTTTTTCTTCAACCTGCTGTGCCAGGATTATGTTGTGCTCCTTCAAAAAATCCTCAAATTCCTTGACCCGGAGCAGATTTTTGACCCTTACCAGCAATTCCACGCTGTCCATGGGTTTAACCAGAAAATCGTTGGCTCCTGCATCCAAGGCCTTCAATTTCGTTTCCCGGTTGATCAGCCCCGTCAACATCAGAATCGGAATATGTTGCGTTGCCGGATTTTGCTTCAAAATGTGGCAGACATCATAGCCGCTCATATTCGGCATTAAGATATCCAGGATTACCAGATCGATGGATTCTGATTGTATCAGTTGAAGGGCACGGTCGCCATTTACGGCAGTCAATATACTGTAACCCGAAAGCGATAAAATATCCTCTAGGAGCCCCAGGTTGTCGAGATCGTCATCAACACAGAGAATTTTCAGATTTTTTTCAACCACCGTCAAAACCCCTCTGAAATTACTTCTAACATTCCGACATTCAGAGATAAGGGCTCTTAACGATAGAGGAGAATATCAGTCCGCTTCGATCAGGAGATAATACAGCTGTATCAAACCGGCCGTACTCCATGCCTGAGCAATGCAGCCACCCGGCCGGTGGGGCGGATTACCGTCAAAAACCTCAGAGATGCACCCGAGCCCTGCTTCTCTTATATGCCTGTCCATCAGGCTACGAACGAGATGCAATAAATAAGCCTTCTGCTGGGTGCGGTCTTCGGCCGAACGAAGGCACGCTTCCCCGTAATGAGCCAGCAGCCAGGGCCATACCGTGCCTTGATGATAGGAACTGTCGCGATTGGGTTGATCGCCCTCGTAGCGCCCCCTGTATTCCCGATTGTCAGGATCCAGGGTTCGGAGCCCTAATGGGGTCAGAAGATGATCGCGGACACAGGCGACTATCCCTTTCCACTGATAAGGTTCAAGGGGTGAATAGGGAAGAGAAACGGCCAGAATCTGATTCGGTCGAATGGCTTTGTCGAGGACTCCTTCAAAATAGACGTCCCCCAGGTAGCTGCCTTCTTCTATCCAGAAGGTTTCCTGAAAAGCCTGACGGAGCTTGCTCAACATGTCCTTCGGAAAAGGAAGATCCTCTTCCATTCGCCCGGCCAGTTCGACAAAGAAGGACAGGGCGTTGTACCAGAGGGCATTGATATCTACAGGCATTCCATTTCTCGGGGTCACCGGACGACCATGGACGATGGCGTCCATCCAGGTCAGCGCATGGCGCCCATCGCCCGCTGACAGGAGTCCCTGTTCGTTCATCCCAATGTTGAAGGAAGTACCCTTCATATAATAATGGATGATGTTTTTCATGGCCGGCCACATCTTTTCTCTGACGGCTTCCACATTACCCGTATATTTCAGCATCTGCTGCACGGCCCAGAAATACCACAACGCCGTATCTACCGTGTTGTAGGCATGTTCGTCACCGCTTTCCGCGAAGCAGTTAGGCATCAGTCCGTCCTTCTCCATGGGAGCCATCGCATCGAGAATATCGATCCCTTCCTGCATTAGTCCCTGACAGAATGTCAATCCAGGCAAGGAGATCAGAGTGTCGCGCCCCCAATCCTGGAACCAGTGATAACCGGCGATAATGCTGGGTCTGCCGGAAGGTGTACGAATGAGAAACTGTTGTCCGGCAAGAAATAGTCGGCGCAGGTTATTTCGGTCTTCTTCCTGTTCGAAACGGTGGGTTTGAGCTTCACAAGCGGTCATCGCATTAAGGCGAAGCCTCTCTTCTGCGACCCAGATCTTTTTCAACTGACCCTTAAAAGGCTCTAGTGCGGCTGTTAAGATGATTGAACTGCCCTCTTTTACGGTAACTTCCACTATTCCCGGCCTAAAGAGATCTTCCCGCCAGTCGTAACCGCGACGCTCTTCAGCAAGATATTCGAAATTCCGGTACCAAGCCGGTGAAGGGGAAAAAGAACTCTTGATGTTGGTCTGAACAAAAATAGGAGGAAGATCATTATAAGGCTGCATGCTGAAACCATTTTTCTCTTCCCGGGTTTCAACATTCAATGCCGTATTTTCTCTAACCAGAGAGTGATAATTGCGAAAAGCGACAAAAGGCTTCAAACGAAGGACGGTCCCGGAAGGACATCGCTTCACGTAGTAGCGGATCAATACACGATTTTCCCCGGAAACAAGCATGATGCATTTGCGGACCTCAACCTCTGCTCTCTCATAAATAAAGGATGGATAAATTTCACATTCATAAGCCTTCAGAGAAAAATCCGAAGGGAAAAAGACTCCCGGATACTGGTGACAGGACAGGAAGATTTCCTGATCTCCAGCCTGAAGGGAATCTTCTATTTTTGAAAGCAGGACATGTCGTCCCGGTGGGGAATCGATATTTGCTACAAGAAGACCGTGATATTTACGGGTATGACAATTTAGAAGAGTGCTGGAGGCATAACCTCCCAGCCCGTTGGTTTCCAGCCATTCTAGCTCCAGAGCCGTTTCCCGGCTTCCCGGAACCGCCTGATCCCATTTTATCTGCATCATCACCGCACCTCCTCAGCTGTCTGATGAAAAGGAAATGAAGTTTCAGCGCATGTTGAATACCTCCACTCCCGCCGGAACCTTAAAATCGAACTTGCGATCGTCAAACCGATTGTTAACCTTGATATTGCTGAATCGAATCCTGGTTGCATTCCCGTATGCATCGGTAAAACCGCCCTCAATAATCTGATAACTTTTCTTATCCACGGTAAGATTGAGCTGATCCGTTCCCAGCCCGGCTGCCTTAGGTATCAACTTCAACCGGTAGTTGCCGTCCCGGTCAACAGCTCCCGTCTCGGAAAAGCTAACCTGAAAATCCTCACGAAGCTTACCCATGCCGGAGAGAAAGCGAATGGCCATTTTCGATTTAAAAATCTGATCGGCACTTTGTACATACACGGCACGATCCTCGGGGATATAAAGCCAGGCTTTCTGCGGATTTACCACAAGCTTCTTGATCCGTGGCTTCTGATAATCCCAGAGCATCCTCTTGGGATTCTTCAAATAAAGAATACCCTCTTCCCGCTCCGTTCTTCCCACGGATTTCAAGGCAACTTCCTGTACGAAGTTCGCCTTCAGGTCACGGGTCCGGTCATAAGTTTCCTGCATTTTACTGATTAAAGATGCTAATGGTAAAGAATTCGCCGCCCCCAGGGAAATCGATCCGCCGTTGAACAGAAAGCTGAAAAAAAACAAGGATGTCAAAAGAAAAACCCTTAAGGGAAAACCGTAAATATTATTAATTATTCTCTTCTTGCTCATAGAGAAAATTCCTTCATTTTCAGAAATGTTGATACAACGCAGGGGATGGTCGTTTTTCAAAGAATTTCAATATTAAAGAGATATCTATTTGAAATTATTGACGATAACATTGCCTAAATCTTATGCAAATCGGTCAATATTCGTAACAATTAGAGACTTATCCTACTTGCCAACATACTTATCCACAGACCTTTCCACAAGATTGTTGATTAATCCTTAGGTATTTTCCCTTAATCCGAAATTTTCATTCTCCAGCCGAAGGGATCTTCCTTCTCACCATACTGGATGCCCAGGATCTCTTCATAGAGTTTTTCCGTGAAAGCTCCTGTCTTTCCTCCGTTAACGAGATATTCCTTTCCCCGGTAATAAAACTGCCCGACGGGGGACACTACGGCCGCCGTGCCGGATGCAAAGACTTCCTTTAGAGTTCCCGTCTGGGCTGTCCGGACAATCTCGTCCATCGAGACGGCCCTTTCCGAAACTTTGGTGCCCCAGTGTCTGGCCATCTTGATGACGGAATCACGGGTCACTCCCGGCAGGATAGTGCCTTCCAGAGGCGGAGTCACAAGTTCATCGCCGATCAGGAAGAAAATGTTGCTGGTCCCGACCTCTTCGGCATATTTTCTCTCAATGGCATCCAGCCACAGGACTTGAGTATAACCCATTTCCATGGCGATCCGGCTGGCATAAAGACTGGCTGCATAATTCCCGCCTGCCTTGGCGAATCCCGTACCGCCGCGCACCGACCGTACATATTCCTCACTGACGTAAATCTTTGTCGGACTGAAGCCTTCCGGATAATAAGCGCCGACGGGCCCGACAATAATGAAGAAGAGATATTCATTTGCCGGATGCACCCCTAAAGCCGCCTCAGTGGCGATCATGGTCGGCCGAATGTAAAGGGAGGTCCCATGTCCGCGGGGTATCCAATCCTCCTCCAGAAGAACTAGTTTAATCAAAGCCTCCATAAACACATCGGGGTCGACGGGAGGCATGCAAAGCCGCTCTGCCGATACATTCATGCGCCGGATATTGTCTTGAGGCCGGAAGAGATAGATTTCACCACCTTTTCCACGATAGGCCTTCATTCCTTCGAATATTTCCTGGCCATAGTGAAGACACATGGCGGTCGGCTGGAGACAGAGGGGCCGATAAAGGCCGATCTCCGCATTTCCCCAACCTCTATCGGAAGAATAGGTCATGGTGAACATATGATCCGAAAAAAATTTACCAAACCCTAATTTCGTTTCATCCACAGGCTTCACTTTTCTTGATTCCGGCGTGGCCGGGTTCACTTTAATCTCCATAAGTCCAGTCTCCTTCATGATTACGGCTCCTTCACGGCCAAACATTCCGCCTGCTGAAACCTTTTTGATTGCTCTGCACATCTGTTTACCTCCAAAAAGCTCGCAGAAAAACTACGAAGGGCCGAGAAATCAAAGTCTCAACAGACAATGAGTTTACATATTAAAATTTTACGTTTTTTTGTCAAACGGTATTTAGTTTCTTTTTTTTCGACTATATCCGGTAGGAATCAAGGGTCCTGTATTGAATGGCCTCCGCAACATGACGGGTCTCGATCGCTTCACAATCTTCAAGATCCGCAATCGTGCGGGCAACCTTGAGAATCCGGGTAAAAGCCCGGGCGCTGAGACCCAGCCGCTCCATCGCCATTTCAATCAGCCGATGTGAATCTTCATCGAGCATACAGAATTTGGAAATCTGCTTGTCAGACAATCGGGCGTTACACGGTATCTCCTGACCGGCCATCCTTTCCTGCTGTTTTTTCCTGGCCCCGAGAACCCTTTGCGCAACGACTTCCGACGACTCACCGCTGTAAGGCCCTGTCAGTTCCCGATATCTCACCGATGGCACGAGAATATGAATGTCGATCCTGTCCAAGAGAGGACCGGATAATTTGGCCTGATACTGCCGGATCTGCTTGGGGGTGCAACGGCATTGACGGCTGGGATCACCATGATAACCACATGGACAGGGATTCATTGCCGCCACCATCATGAACTTGGCAGGGAAGGAAGCGGTAATCGATGCCCGAGTGATGGTCACGGCACCGCTTTCCAGAGGCTGCCTAAGCGCTTCCAGGGCATTTTTCCGGAATTCCGGCAGTTCATCGAGAAAAAGTACACCATGATGGGCAAGACTGATTTCTCCAGGCCGGGGAGCCCGCCCTCCACCGACGAGACCGGCATCAGAAATGGTATGATGGGGGGACCGGAAGGGTCGAGTTCCGACAAGCACTTCTTCCCTGTCGAGAAGTCCGGCAACGGAATAAATTTTCGTAATTTCCACCGCCTCCTCAAACGCCAATGGCGGAAGAATGGAGGGAAGTCGCTGTGCCAGCATCGTTTTTCCCGAACCGGGGGGACCGATCATCAAAATATTGTGTCCACCGGCTGCGGCGACTTCCAAAGCCCTCTTGGCATGATCCTGACCACGGATTTCACGGAAATCATGGCCGGTCAGGGATGCCTTTTTCCGGAAAACCCCGCAATCGGAATCGGAAGGAAAAATCTCATTAATACCGTTAAAATGATTGACAATCTCCGGCAGCGTCCTGACGGCGATGACGTCGATCCCCTTGACCATGGCTGCTTCCGAGGCATTTTCTTCGGGAACGACCAGCCCTCTGAAGTTCAGTTCTTTGGCAAGCTGCGCCGCAGAAAGGACGCCGTTGACGCCTTTTACGGTTCCATCAAGAGAGAGTTCCCCCAGCAGCATGAACTCTTTTGCACGCTCTCCCCGGACGACGCCTTCCGCGGTCAGAACAGCCAGTGCAATCGGCAGATCGAATCCTGTTCCTTCTTTCCGAATATCCGCAGGAGCAAGGTTCACCGTTACGTGGTTTCGAGGAAAGCTGTAACCTGAGTTTCTGATTGCCGCCCTGATGCGATCCTTACTCTCTTTCACCGCTGCATCGGGCAGGCCGACCGTCGAGAACTGAGGAAGACCGCTGGCAATATCCACTTCAACGACCACCGGATAAGAATCGATGCCGATCAGGGTCGCGCTGTTTACCTTGACCATCATTTTTTATCCTTTTCGAGGACTTTGCATGTCACCTATGAGCATAAATTCAGAATTTTCGCATTGCACGGCTTTCGGTGGTTCCCCGAAAATTTTCTCTTATACTTCTGATATTAATGACGAAAGTCGGCAGAAACTTATCGAACAACAGGTGTTCTGGCAAGTTATTTCTGACTCTGCGCCAGAAATTTGCCGTCTTGACGAGGGTAAATGCCTGTGTTAGAGTCCGCAATAATTTTTCAGACAGCAACAAGCAACATTCCGATATACTGGAACTTTTTCCATAAAGGGAAGGCTTTCAACGGATGGCTCGAACGGCACAAATCAAAAAGAAGACAGGACTTTCCCATCTGGATGATCAAGGTCAGGCCAAAATGGTCGATGTGACCGCCAAAAACGAGACAACCCGGGAAGCTGTAGCCTGCGGGACAATCCGGTTGAAACCTGAAACCGTCAAACTTATCCAGGAGGGCGGCCTTCCCAAAGGAGATGTCTTCAGCGTGGCCAGAGTTTCGGGCATCATGGCTGCAAAGAAAACCTGGGAACTTATCCCCCTTTGTCATCCGTTGATGCTGACCGGCATCGATATTTCCTTCAACAGCAATCAGGAAGGTGGAGAAATAGGCATTGAATCCCGGGTCAAAACCGTCGGCAAGACGGGGGTGGAGATGGAAGCCCTAACGGCGGTAAGTGTAGCCGCGCTGACTATCTATGATATGTGCAAGGCCGTCGACCGGGAAATGGTGATTTCGGAAATTTGCCTGCTGTCCAAGAAAGGCGGCAGGAGTGGAACCTTCATAAGATCCGGCGCTTCGCCGCCCGCCTCGGGATCATGAGGGATTGTCGTTCAGATCGCCTCAGACAGAAATTTCTTGTCATTATTGATTTGACAGTCTCTCAGGGTTACTCTTCATGGAAAGCAATATTTACGGAATTCGGAAGCTTTTTGCAGTCTCTTTCGGCGTAGACGTTTTTCTTTTATGCGTTCTTTTCGCTCTTTCCTTTATAATCGGAGGGGCATCCCTGGAAAGAATCGTTTTGACCGTCTTCTTAATCCCCGCTTTATATGCCTCCTGCGAGATCTGGTCACGAAAGATACTCCTCGATGACAAAGGCATTCGGCTGGAAAGATTTCTGCGCAAGAAGGAATTAAAATGGCCTGAAATTACGCACGTCGGCGTCTTCGTTCTTCGCTCGCGGGTATATCTCCTGTTAACCACGGTAAAAGGGTTCGTGATTATTTCCAATGCTTACGAAAATTTTCCACACCTCATTCAGAGCATTGTCGAACGTATAGACCAGGAAAAAATTGATGAGGAAGTTCGTCAGCAGATGAATTCC
>MVQR01000009.1 GCA_002067815.1 Syntrophus sp. PtaB.Bin001
TTGTCGACACGATAACGATTACAGAATGCACTGGGAAAATCAGTTTTTAACTAAGAACCGGTGATGAAATCAGCGTTTGTATATTTTGCACGAATCAGACTTCTGTAACTTTCCTCATGGAGGTTTTCCGTTATTGATCCAAGAAATTGCTGAAGGATTTTACAGGATCACGCTTCCCATGCCCTTCCGGCTGGACCATATTCAATCTTTCGCACTTGTAAGGGGAAAAAAGGTTACACTGTTTGACACGGACCTGAATATACCGGAAGGATTTTCCACACTGGAAGAAGATCTGCGGCAGGTCGGCAGATCCCTTGCCGACATAGACAAGATCTTCCTGACTCACTATCATGCCGATCATTGCGGTTTGGCCGGCTGTTTGAAAGAAATCAGCGGCGCAAGGATTTATCTTTCCGAAGCCGACCAAGAAGCCCTTTTTCATCAGAACCGCGAAGCAGAGTTGTTTGAGCATTTGCAATGCTTCTGCCGGGAGCATGATTTTCCTGATCTATTGATGGGTACACTGCAGGAGCTTCATGCGTATTTCAGCCGGGTCACATCTC
Organism: Syntrophus sp. PtaB.Bin001; assembly: GCA_002067815.1. Taxonomy (GTDB): domain Bacteria; phylum Desulfobacterota; class Syntrophia; order Syntrophales; family Syntrophaceae; genus Syntrophus. The sequence goes on from MVQR01000009.1 coordinate 564, forward strand.
CTTTTGAAGTCGACGAGCTCCTTATCCCTTATTCATGGCATGCTTCGGGTGATCGTATCTTTCAGGTCATACCAGTGCCCGGCCACACGCGGGGGCAGGTATGTTTTTACTTTCCCCGTGAAGCTATCCTTCTGTCCGGCGACCATGTCCTGCCCGAAATAACTCCTAATCTAAGCATAGACCTTTTTCATATGGAGTGGCGTCCCCTGAACAGTTTTCTTGATTCTCTAAAACGGATCAAAGTGTTGGCAGTTGAACACGCTTTTCCTTCTCATGGCGGCACTATCGACTACCTCAGTGGCAGGATACACGAAATTGAAGTTCACCATGAAGAAAGGAAAGACCTGATTTTGAATCAGATACGCCAAGGTTCTGACACAGCTAGGGAAATATCTCTTAATATTTTCGGGAATGACCTGCCTGAATTTGATCAGTACTTAGCCCTTCACGAAACCTGCGTGCACCTGCTGGAACTGGAACATGAAGGCCTGATCAGAGAAATCAAGACGGGAACGAAGAAGCGATATCATCCTTGCTGATGGGTATTGTCTTGAGAAGAAATATATGTTACGAAAGTCTGCTTTTTTCGATAAGTCGATGAATTCATAAAGAGGTTGTGATGGCTGCTGAAGAAGTTCGAGAATCTTTTGGCGATTATCTGATACGGGAAAGGAATTCCCGCAATATCACTACAGAAGAACTGGCCAAAGCCACCCATCTTAGCGTCCATTTTATTGAGGCTTTAGAACACAACAACTTCGCTTCTTTTTCGCAGAAAGAATCGATTCATGGTTTTTTAAAGCTTTATGCGAGGCACTTGTCTCTCGATTATGATGCTGTACTGAAACGTTACCAAAAGGAAGAGGAGCGTATTTTAAAACAGCGAGTTCATCAGGAAATGTCTTTCGCGCCTGATTACGCTTCTCCTGTTGCGCGGGCTACAGAAGCGCATCGCCTTCCCGGGTTGCTCGGCAGATGGGTCATTCCGGCCTTTTGCGTAGTCATTGCGGTCGTCATAGCCCTGTATGTTTACCTATCTCCGGAAAAAGCACAAATGCCTACAGTGCCGAGTTCAGCCGAATCATCTGCAACAGCAAAGAATTTCCAAACCGCGCAATCGGCGCCCATCCAACCTATTTTTGACGATACAAGGCCCCCATCCGCAGCATTGCCGGAGACTTCACCCGCAACGCCATCCGAATCACGCCAACCTTCAGCATCCATATCGACTGCTGCTGCAGTTCCGGAAAAAGAAAAAGTAGTGGTCGTCGGCAACAGTGACAGCAAGCGCTACCACCTTCCCGGCATGAGGTTTTACAAAGAGGTCAAAGCCTATCATCGAGTCCTGTTCGATTCCGAAGAAGAGGCCATCAAGGCCGGTTACTTCAAGGCGGCAGAGTAACTCAGGTGTCTTTTTTTTCTTGGCACCGACAAATTTTTAAAGGATCAAATATAGGGGAATACGTGGCGCATAACCATTTCAAAATTATTTTTTACCTGTTGCCGGCCGACAACAAATCCCATATGCCCGGGGAAAAGGTACTCTGCATCCAACTTAGAGAGCCGGGTTATACTCTGTTTTAAGAGATTGCCATCGCCGCCGGGAAAATCCGTTCTGCCGACATTCTGATCAAAAATTACGTCTCCGGAAAAGAGAGCACCTGTACGCGGCCAGTACAAACCGACTGACCCGGGGGAATGGCCGGGAACAAGGAGTATCTGGAAGGTTTCATCTCCCATGATCAGTTCGCCTTCCTGCAGCACCAGATTGATATCAATTTGAGGTATACCCAGGCCGAACATACGGCACAGCATCGCGTTTTCCGCTCCGTTGTAAAAGGCAACATCCTTTTCATGAAGGGCAATCTTGACGTCGGAACCGTTGAATAGCGAACTGCCTTCGATATGATCGGCGTGGGCATGAGTATTGATGATATAACGGATGTCTTTCCGATCTATGCCGTCTTTTGCCATATTGTCCAGAAGGCGTGGGAAGTATTTGACCAACCCGGGATCCACAAGGGCCTGCACTTTGCCGCCGATGTAATAGCTGTTGCAGTTATTGTCGAAATATTCCGTCCATTCATAAACAAAGATTTCTTCGTTAAATTTCATTATTTCTCCTTATAAAATCATAACCTAATGATGTAGTCACTCCAATTTGCTTTGGAACTATTATGGTTCCAGCAGCTTGAAGCCTAGAGTCGGATCTGCGGCTCGGCGGGCCGGCGTGTCGAGCAATTCAAAAAGAATGACCTCCAGAATATGCCAAACCTTGACGCCTCGGCGGATACATCCGGTAATTGTCCGGTCTTTCCGGCCCATGGCGCAGTGCATGTGGATCTGTGGGCGGCCTTCCTCGTCGGGGAAAAGTGTTCCCGTTCCCGCAACTTCATGAACATTTTCCAGCAGAAACTCCATGGGAACCACCGGCACGCTGCGGCCTTCCTCCGGACCGACAACAAGCCGACTTCCCTGATCTGCGCCTCCCACAGCTATTAAAGCCGCAGCACGAATGGAGTGTTCTTCGGCGAATCTTTCGATAACTTCATGGATGATTTCGCCGTCCTCAAGACGAAGGACAAAAATGCGCCCCTGACGGGCCTGTGAAAACTTCATCGGATTTGTTTGCCTCCTTTTTCCCCGCGCTTTTCAGGGAAACATCTTGCCGGGGTTCAAAATCCCCCGGGGATCCAGCAGCGCCTTGATTTTCTTCATCGTTTCCAGACTTTCGCCGTGTTCCCTGACCATGAAGCCCTTTTTGCCGATTCCGATACCGTGTTCACCGGTGCAGGTTCCTTCAAAATCAAGAGCCTGCTGGACGATCCTGCTGTGAGCCGCTTCAACTCCCGCCCAGCGTATTTCGTCATCGGGGTTGTCCATTACTACCACGTGGATATTGCCGTCTCCGGCATGCCCGAAGACGTAAGCCGTCAGACCGGTCACAATTTCCTTGCAAAGGGCGACCATATCACTGTACCGGGAAAGAGGTACGGCCACATCCATGCTGAGAGACAGCAAACCAGGATGGGCTCGCCGGATGGACTCATGAGTCAGATGGCGGATCTCCCAAAGCCGCTTCCGCTCTACCGGACCGATTCCCCGGTCCAGGAGGAGACAACCGTTTCCCCGGCAGATATCCGTGACAAACTGCATCTCGTCTTCCAGACCCCGTTCGCTGTAACCGCTGAATTCCATCAGCAGGGTGGGATATTCTTCCAGGTGGAGTCCTCGATCGCGATTGAGCACCCCGACGATATCCGCATCAAGAAACTCCATGGCCCCGGGAGTCAGTCCGGAACGCATGATCTCGAAGACAGTCCTGGTTGCATCCCCAACGGTGGGGAATGTCGCCCGGACAGCCATGAAAGTGAAAGGCAATCCCACCAGTTTCAAAGTGGCCTCGGTAACTATGCCCAGGGTGCCTTCAGAACCGGTCAACAGGCGGCAGATATCATAACCGGAAGAACACTTGCGGGAGCGACTGCCCGTCCTGATCACTTGCCCATCGGAGAGAACGGCAGTGAGCCGCATCACGTAATCCCGAGTGGCGCCGTACTTAACGCTCCGAATTCCACTGGCATTGTTCCCTATCATTCCGCCGACCGTCGCCGCTGCTCCGGGGTCCGGAGGAAAAAAAAGGCCTTCGGCTTCCAGAATACGATTGAGGTCTTTATAAACCACCCCGGCCTCGACGTCGGCCTGGAAGTCCTCCGGCCGTACGGCCAGGATACGGTTCATCTCCTGCAAGTCCAGCACGATCCCTCCCTGAACGGGGATGGGGTTGCCTTCCAGACTGCTCCCCGCCCCCCAGGGCGTCACGGAAATCCTGCGCTCGAAGGCATAGGCAACGATCCGGCTGACTTCATCGGTATTTTGCGGCCAGATGACGATATCAGGAAGGCAGGGTTTGTGAAAAGATTCATCATGGGAATGGCTATAGCGGACGGACTCCCCCCGGGAAAGTTTCTCAATTCCCACAATCTGAACCAGATAATCGATATCGCTTTTTTGCAGCGAAGATTCTTTTGCCATGTCTTGATTCTATGTTAATACCTAACATTAAAGTTTCCCGCTCCCATATCATAAAACCAGTGAAGAAAAAAGCTTCATCCGGTACGGTAGAATCGTCTAAAGCATATTAACAGATACAGGCCAGATACAGGCCGTTTCATGGGCGGTAAGAGTAACAAACATTTGCCATCATGAATTAGTAATCCCTCTCAATCTGCTTGACATCCATCCCATGAATTGACATCCTGATTTAAAAGGATGTTGTGGATTAATACAGGGGGATTTTAAAATCATGGATCGTTCTTCAGCTCTGGAACTTATGAATAATTACATTGCAAACGAAAAGATGCGCCAGCACTGCTATGCCTCCGAAGCAGTCATGAGGGCGCTGGCCCGGCGACTGAATCGGGACGAAGATCAGTGGGGATTGGCTGGTCTGCTTCATGATCTGGACGTGGAAAAGGTAAATTCAGACTTGTCGGTGCATGGGTTGGAAGCGGCGAAAATTCTTCAGGAAAAAGGAGTTGATCCGGAGATTATAGAAGCCATCGTCCTGCATAACGAGATGGCCAGTGGCAGGCCGCGGGAGCTCGATTTTCATTTTGCCCTCGCAGCAGGTGAAACAGTGACCGGTCTGATCATGGCAACGGCCCTGGTCTATCCCGACCGCAGACTGGCCAGCGTCAAGCCCAAGTCCGTAGTTAAGCGAATGAAAGAAAAAAACTTCGCGGCCTCGGTTAATCGGGAGATCATTCTGGAATGCGAAAAACTGGGAATTTCCCTACAGGAGTTTGTGGAATTGTCCTTAAAGGCCATGCAGGAGATCAGCGATCAACTGGGGCTTTGAAAGCAAGGAGTCAAAAACTATATTTATTCCGGAGGTGACGACCATGTTTCAACATATTCTTGTTCCTGTCGACTTTTCTCCGAAAAATAAAAAAGCATTGGAAATTACCCTGCAGATTGCCGGATCGGGAAAATATCGCATCAGCCTGCTCCATGTAGTCGAGATTATTGAAGACACAACTTATGAAGAATTCGGTGATTTTTACTCCAGTTTGGAAAAAAAAGCCGAGAAAAAAATGGCCGGATTAGCCGCCTTCTGCCGGAATCACGGCGTTGAGGTAACCGACAAGATCGTCTTCGGTAACAGGGTTCAGGAAATTATGAAATATGCCGCCGACGCTCAGGTGGATCTTATTGTCATGAGTTCCCACAAACTTCAGTTGGAAGAACCGTCTCGTGATTGGGGAACCATCAGTTATAAGATAGGAATTCTGTCCCAATGTCCGGTCCTGCTGGTTAAATAGAATATGCCGGATTAGTAATGCTGATAATGCTTTTTGATGGTGGGATTATCCAAGTCCTCCTGGGTTAACTTGGACAGGACCTCAATGGCGGTCAGATCAAGTTTCATCTGCCTGATTTTCTTGTCATACTGAGTTACCTTTGCATTCAGTTTCTTTCTTTCGTCTCTCGGCATGAAGGGCTCGGAGGACAACCGCTTTTGAATGGTGTGGCGGGCTTCAATCATCTTATCGAGCGCTTCTTTGAGAAGATCCCGGCGACTTTTGTTATCCTGTGGTTCCTCTACCTGCTGCACAGGTTCCGGAATTATCGGATCTGCCTTGGCAGGAAGAGGTTTCGGTGCAGTTTGCGGTGGTTGCTGTGAAAGGAGATCCGCCGTTCGGCGGTTTATAACCTGATAATTCTCTTTCGATTTAGCCTGGGCGTCTGTGGTCCGGATGCAGACGTCGACAACAAATTCCCCGGAGCTTGTGGAAAAAGGAATCACGATGCTGGGACTTTGCAGGATGTGTCGAATCGTATGATCTTTTCCGAAGACAACTGAAGGGATGGCCGCATAAACCTGCAGCCCCATCTTTTCCAGGTTGGTCCGGGCCACACCGGATATCATATTGGTGAGTTCCCCCGCGGCATCCAGCACCTCCTGCGTAGTTTCTTCATATGTTTCCCCAAGCATGGAACCGACGATTCCCCAGATGCATGGTTCAGAAAAACTGATGGCAAGTGAACCGGTGGCGTCCCCGGTAATTCCGATAATTCCGGAAACATCTCCCCGGGCCGCATCATCCTTTTTCAAATATGGTTTTCCTGCAACGGCATCCATAAAGGCCATCGTCTTGATAACCTCTGCGGCGCCATCCAGAAAGGGATTGATAAATTTAACATCCATTACAAAAAGTCTCCGCAGTAAAAAGATCCAAAAGGGCATAGGGAGTGTCGATCAGATAATCAGGGTAAACGGTCTCCAAAATTTGACGGTTGTGCCATCCCCATGTAACCGCGATAGCTTTTACTCCGGCACGGCGTGCCTCCCGTATATCTCCTGTGGTATCCCCAATATAAAAGATCCGCTCTTTGGCAACTCCGCACTGAACTTGAGCGAAAGCAATCTTTTCCGTTTTACTAAAAACCGCTTCTGAACCAAGAACCGCCTCAAAACACCCTTCAACGTTCATCTTGTTCAACAGAACCCGGATAACCTTCTCATGATTGGAAGAGATAAGCATCAATCGGTGCCGTTCAGCCAATTCAAGCAATACGGATGCCATTTCCCGATGAGGTTTAATTAAAGACAGATCGATGCTGGGATATATACCTTTCATGGCCGCCATGTAAGCCTGGAGATCAATCCCTTTATTTACGATCCCCTGGTAAAAATTGTCATGGAACAGGGCAAGGAAATCGTCCAGATTTTTGACTATCGGTTTTCCGATCTCTTCCAGACACCTGCGGACAACTTTTTCATAGAGTTCCAGAGAATCGACAAGAACGCCGTCAAAATCAAAGAGGAGCAGTTGTTGTTCGGAAAATTTCATGAAATAGAAAGGAGGAATTCTTTCAGGGAAGATTCGTAAGGTTGTTCAGCAATGCCGGCTTCAGTAATGATGGCACTTATATAAGAACAGGGGGTTACATCGAAGGCCGGGTTATATACATTCACTCCCGCCGGAGCAATCTGCATACCGCGGATTGTCAAAATTTCTTCACCGGGCCGCTCTTCGATGGGGATGTCTTCACCACTGGAAAGCTGCATGTCTACCGTAGAAAGAGGAGCGGCGACATAAAAAGGAATCGAATGGACCTTGGCCAATACGGCTAGAGTGTAAGTTCCTATTTTGTTGGCCGTATCGCCATTGGCTGCGATACGGTCAGCCCCGACTATAATGCAGTCTATACGCCGCTGCTTCATGAGAAAACCGGCCATGTTGTCCGTTATCAAAGTAACCGGAATGTTTTCCTGCTGCAATTCCCAGGCGGTCAGGCGGGCGCCCTGCAGAACAGGTCTTGTCTCGTCTGCAAAGACCTGCACCTGTTTCCCCGCCTCATGGGCGGCACGAATGACACCAAGCGCCGTCCCATAACCGGCTGTGGCCAGTGCACCGGCATTGCAATGAGTCAAGATGCGACACCCATCAGGAATAAGGGCCTGTCCCAGACGCCCGAGCCGCTTATTGATTGCGACATCTTCCTCCGCCATTTGCCGGGCCTCCGCCACCAGGGCTTGTCGAACTTTGGCCGAATCAGTACCCGAACCGTCCACTGAATAATTTTCCAGAAAGCAGCGTTTCATCCGCTCAATGGCCCAGAAGAGATTTCTCGCCGTGGGCCGTGCCTGGGCAAACGCATTGCACATGGTTTCGAAACCCTTCTGAAAGGCCTCCGGAGAATCGTCCGGTAAGGTCAGCGCCCCTAAGGCAATGCCCATTGCCGTTGCCACGCCGATTGCCGGAGCGCCCCTGACCGTTAAGTCACGGATAGCTGCCAATACCTCTTCATAGTGGGTGCAAGTGAGAAAGCGTTCCTCCGCAGGCAGGAGCTTCTGATCCAGGAGTATAACGGCATTATTTCGCCAGCTGAGAGTAGAAATCCCTGCGGACATACTGTTCCCGATTAACCTGCCAACATCTTTTTCAGAAGGTCATTGATGACCTGAGGATTGGCCTTACCTTTGGTCTCTTTCATTACCTGACCGACGAAGTAGCCGAAGAGCTTATCCTTGCCGCTGCGATACTGGGCCAACTGGTTTGGATTAGCTTCCAGTATTCGGGCAATCACTTCGGACAGGGCAGATTCGTCCGTAATCTGGACCATTCCCTTTTCTTCTACAATCACCGGAGCAGTTTTGCCTGTCCGGTACATCTCTTCGATGATTTCCTTTGCCATCTTACCGCTGATGGTCCCCTGATCGATCATTCGGATCATCTCGCCCAGTGCCGCGGCGGAAATGGTACAATCTCGAATATCCCGCTTTTCTTCATTAAGAAAACGTAGCAGATCTCCCATGACCCAGTTGCTGGCAGCCTTGGCATTTCCGGACTGCCGGGCAACTTCTTCGTAATAATCGGCCAGGGCTCGGCTTGAGGACAAAACCCCAGCATCATAGGGAGGAATGCCGTACTCCCGCACGAAACGTTCACGCTTTTCCAGCGGCAATTCGGGCTGTTCTCGAAGTACCGCCTCTATCCATTCCGCGGAAACCTTGACCGCTACCAAATCCGGGTCGGGGAAGTAGCGGTAGTCATGGGCTTCTTCCTTGCTGCGCATTGAATGGGTCACCCCCTGGCTGTCATCCCAGAGGCGGGTTTCCTGCACTACCGTTCCCCCCCCTTCCAGGATGTACTGCTGCCGCTTGATTTCATATTCCAAGGCACGCTGGACATTGCGGAAGGAATTCATATTCTTTAGCTCCGTCCGGATTCCGAACTCCTTTTCGCCCTTAGGCCGGAGAGAGATGTTGGCGTCGCAGCGGAAACTGCCTTCCTCCATGTTGCCATCACAGATTTCAAGATAAACAAGGATTTCATGGAGACGGCGCAAATAGGCCGCCGCCTCCTCGGCACTGCGCATATCCGGCTCGCTGACAATCTCGATCAGCGGTACGCCGGTACGGTTAAGATCGACGTAACTTGAAGGATTATGGGCGTCATGAATCAGCTTGCCCGCATCTTCTTCCATGTGTATCCGGGTCAGACCGATCCGCTTTTTTTCGCCTTCCACTTCGATGTCCACATGGCCGAATTCCGCCAGAGGGTATGCATACTGAGATATTTGATATCCTTTGGGAAGATCGGGGTAGAAGTAATTCTTCCGGGCAAAACTGCATTCCTCGTTGATCCGGCAGGAGGTGGCCAGTGCCATCTTCATGGCGAATTCCACCACCTTCCGGTTCAGGACGGGAAGAACACCGGGCATTCCGAGACAGACAGGGCAGGTGTGTTGATTGGGCGCCGCTCCAAATTTAGTGGAACAGCCGCAGAAAATCTTTGATTCCGTAAGCAGTTGGGCATGGACTTCCAGCCCGATAACAGGTTCGTATTCCATCAGAGGGTCGGCCTCCTTTTTTCGAAATGGGCGTTCTTTTCATAGGCGTAGGAGATCTGAAGAAGCTTGCCTTCTTCAAAATGTCCCGCCAAAAACTGCACGCCGATGGGCAGTCCATTCTGCGAATAACCGCAGGGCAGTGAAATTCCCGGAATGCCGGCAAGATTCGTGGAAATGGTGAAGATGTCGGAAAGATACATCTGCATTGGATCATCCGTTTTTTCACCGATTTTGAAGGCCGGCGTCGGTGTCGTGGGGGTCAGGATCACGTCGCAGTCGCTCAGGGCTTCTTCAAAATCCCGTTTGATTAACCCCCGGACCTGGGAGGCCTTCTTGTAATAGGCATCATAATATCCTGATGAAAGGGCATAGGTTCCGATCATGATGCGCCGCTTCACCTCCGCGCCGAATCCAGCTGATCTCGTCTTTTTGTACATGTCGAGAAGATCTCGGCAGTCGGCGGCGCGGAACCCGTATTTGACACCGTCATAGCGTGCCAGATTGGAACTGGCTTCTGCCGGGGCGATAATATAATAAACAGCCAGGCAGTATTGTGTATGAGGCAGGGAGATCTCGCGACAGTGAGCCCCCAGCCCTTCCACAACCTTAATGGCCTGCGCTACGGCGGCCTGGACGTCGGGGTCGATGCCCTCGACGAAGTATTCCTTGGGAATGCCTACAGTCCAGCCGTTGATGCCTCGGTTCAGAAAATCGCTGTAATCGGGAACCTCTACGGGGACAGAAGTGGACTCCCGGGGGTCGTAACCGGCAATAGCGTTCATGAGAATGGCACAATCCTGCACATCCTTAGTAAATGGTCCTATCTGATCCAGGGAAGAGGCAAAGGCGACCAGCCCGAAGCGGGACACCCGGCCGTAGGTGGGCTTCATACCGACTACGCCACACAGGGCTGCGGGCTGACGGATAGATCCCCCCGTATCCGATCCAAGGGCAGCGATGCACTCATCAGCGGCGACGGCCGCAGCAGACCCACCGCTGGAACCGCCAGGTATCCGCTCCAGATCCCAGGGATTCCGTGTGACGCCGTAATAGGAGGTCTCCGTCGACGAGCCCATGGCGAATTCATCCATGTTCGTTTTCCCTGTAAAGACCGCACCGGCTTCACGCAGTCTGGTGATAACCGTGGCATCGTAAGGGGGAATGTAATTCTCGAGGATGCGGGAGCCACAGGTGGTGCGAACGCCTTGAGTGCAGTAAATATCTTTCAGGGCGATGGGAATGCCTGTCAGCTCCTTGATTTCGCCTGCCCGTATCCGTTCGTCGGCGATTCTTGCCTCTTCGAAGGCCGATTCCCGCATCAGGGTAATGTATGCATGGACCTTTTCCTCCACGGCATCGATACGGCCGAAGACGGAATTTACGATGTCCGTTGAAGTAATTTCGCCGTTCCGGATTTTTTCCTGTAATTCGTGAATGGTTAATGAATATAGTTCCATGGGCTCCTCTTTGCAGGAAGGAAAACGATCCAGGTCAGCCGATGACTGTCGGGGCGCCTTCCCTCCCTAGTTATTGTGCGATTATGCTCAATCGATAACCTTGGGCACCCGGAAAAACTCCCCCCGGGGATCCGGTGCATTGGCCAGGGAATGTTCCTGACTTAGGGATTCCTGGACCTTGTCTTCCCGGAATGCATTGTTCAGGGCGATGGCATGGCTGAGCGGTTCCACCCCGGTCGTATCGACTTCATTGAGTTTATCCATGTAAAGCAGGATATCGTTCAATTGACCGGTGAACATCTCCTTTTCGGCTTCAGAAAATTCCAGCCGCGCCAGATGGGCTACATAGGCCACTTCTTCTTTTGTGATTTTCAATGCGACTCACCTCAAATTTTATACAGCATTAATGCTTGAAAAACGGCTATCGTTCTGCACCTCTTTGACTTTAATGCAAAATCGGCAAGTATCATAAATATTGAGGAAACGCAAATATTTCCCTTGAAAAGGCTTTTATAAACTATGGAAAAACTCTGGTATAAAAATTATGTCGCAGCTCTTTAATTTGTTACCCTTACCGGTTTTTCGTACTATCTGATTCAGATTTTCGGTTCGTTCTTTCTGTTTCTCATCACGATAAATCAATTGACAATCCTTTGCCTACGTATATATAAAACCCTTAAACTTACTGGAATGGGTTGGGTTTGTGTATGTTTAATATCGGGATGCCGGAGCTTATATTGATTGCCGTCATTGCGTTGCTTGTTGTCGGACCGAAACGATTGCCCGATGTTGCCAAGTCATTGGGAAAGGGTCTGGCCGAGTTTCGCAAGACCGCCGAGGACGTAACCGACAATCTTAAGGGCACCCTTCAGGACAATGAGCCGCAGACTCCCCGAAAGGACAGTACAAGCGGAGAGGACACGGCAACCGACGAAAAGAAGCAATAATAGAAACCCTCCGATGGACAACTTCCGACACGTTTTAATGAGTCGCAAGAATACATACCCCAATTGTCTTCCTTTTCCCGCAGCAAGGATATGTTAATCCGGACAGATCGAGTTCCGAGGGTAAAGGATTATTTCACTTTGCAACCGATGAAAGGTTTTATCGGAACAACTTATGGCGCTATCTTCTGACGAAAAACTACCTTTAACGGCCCATTTGGAAGAATTGCGGAAACGCCTTGTTCACAGCCTCATCGCTATAGCCATCGGTTTTTCCATCTGCTACGCCTTCAAGGAATGGCTTTTTTGGGTAGTGACCCGCCCCCTTATCGCGGTCATGCCCAAAAACAGTTTCATGATTTTCACCTCTCTGCCCGAAGCCTTCTTCACCTATATGAAGATTTCCTTTTTCGCGTCTCTTATACTGACAAGCCCTTTCATCCTTTACGAGATCTGGAAATTTGTTTCTCCCGGCCTTTATCCGAGGGAAAAGAAATATGTTTTACCCTTTGTCTTTTTTTCGACTTTGCTGTTTGCCGGAGGAGTGCTGTTCGGATACTTTATCGCCTTGCCGCCGGCTTTTAAGTTCTTTGTTTCCTTTTCCACCGATTTTCTGAAGCCCATGGTTTCCATGCGGGAATATCTTACCCTTGCCCTCAAGTTTCTTCTGGCTTTTGGAATATGTTTCGAATTGCCCGTATTTATCTTTTTCCTGGCCAAAATCGGCATAGTTAATGCTCGTATGCTGTCCAAACAACGGCGTTATGCCATCTTGGTAATCTTTATTGTTGCTGCCGTACTTACGCCTTCACCTGATGCCGTCAGTCAGGTTCTCATGGCCATCCCTCTGATGATTCTTTATGAGATCAGTATCGTGGTGGCCAAATTTGCGGTTCGCAAAAAGCGTCTAAGCGATGATGATGTCAGAACCGAAAAAACGGATGGGAAGGCACAGGCAAGCGACGACCAAACGCTCGGTGCCCAAGATGGCTAAAACCTTATTCAAGCCCGGGAAACGAGCCGACGCAGGCAGCATCCTGATCGTATTCATCCTGGGACTATTGATGATCATGCTGGTGGGCAGCAGCTTCCTTTACTATGTGGTGCTTCGTGATCTACCCAGCATCGCTGCCCTGAAAGATTATCGGCCGAGCATTTCCACCCGGGTTTACGCGGATAACAACGAGCTGATAGACGAATTCTACCTGGAAAATCGTAAGCTGATAAAATTCAGCGACATCCCTCCGGTAGTCATCGATGCTTTCCTGTCCGCTGAAGACGCCAGATTTTTTGAGCATCGCGGTTTTGACATGCAGAGTATTTCCCGGGCTTTCCTCCGGAATCTGAAGGCGGGCCGGATCGTGCAAGGGGGAAGCACCATTACACAGCAGGTTGCCAAGGCCCTGTATTTGTCCCCCGAAAAAAGTTATATCCGTAAGATCAAAGAAGCGGTTCTTGCCTATAAGATCGACCGCTCCCTTTCAAAAAAGGAAATTCTGAACCTCTATCTCAATCACATTTACCTTGGACACGGCGCTTATGGGATTGAAGCGGCCTCACAGGTCTATTTCGGTAAAAGTACGCGATATCTCAACCTTTGTGAAGCATCGCTTCTTGCCGGCCTACCCAAGGCGCCTTCCAATTATGATCCATATACGAATTACGAACGGTCTCGACAGCGCCAGGAATACGTACTTACCAGGATGGTGGAAGACGGTCACATCGCCGAAAACGAAAAAAACAGGGTATTGCGGATGCCCTTGCTGCTGAGGTCCATTCGCCCCCAAGACAAGGTTGCGGCCTACTTCATTGAAAATATCCGCCGCTATATCCAGGGCAAGTATGGCAGTGATGTGCTGTATAAGGAGGGCCTGGAAGTTTATACAACTCTGGATATAAGGACTCAGCAGGCGGCGCGGGATGCTGTAGAACGGGGCCTTCAGGAACTGGAAAATCGCCAGAGATATTCCAGGAATGTTGTGCAGGGCGCTTTGCTTTGCATGGATGCCAGGACGGGAGCAATTCGAGCAATGGTCGGAGGCAGGGATTTCAGTAAAAGCGAGTTCAACCGCGCCACTCAATCACGCCGGCAACCCGGTTCTGCCTTCAAACCCATAATTTATACGGCGGCTTTCGACCGGGGGATGACACCGGAAACCCAGATTGTCGACTCACCCCTGGCTTTCGAAGACGGAACGGGTCAGGTTTGGAAGCCGCAGAATTTCGATGGACAATTTCTGGGACCGATCTCTCTTCGCTCCGCACTCGTGCAATCCCGCAATATCGTAACGATCAAGCTCTTACAGGAAATCGGGGTGAATTATGCAATCGCTTACGCCGCCAATATGGGAATTTCTTCGCCGTTGGCCCCAAATCTGTCGCTCGCCCTGGGATCTTCAGCGGTTACCTTGCAGGAACTTGTCCGCGCTTACGCCGTCCTGGCGAATGGAGGCAAGGTAGTTGAGCCCTTCATGATAAAAAAGATAGTTGATCGGACCGGCCATGTCTTTGAAGAGCACGTGATAAAAGCCGAACAGGCTATTGATCCACGGATCGCCTATCTGACAACCCATATCATGCAGGATGTGGTGGAAAGTGGCACCGGTCAGCGCGTTAAGAGCATCGGCCGACCGGTAGCCGGAAAAACGGGAACAACCAATGATATGCGGGATGCCTGGTTTATCGGGTTTACTCCGTCTCTTGTCACCGGAGTATGGGTCGGCTTTGATCAGGAGCGCTCACTGGGCAGCCAGGAGGTTGGAGGCCGAGCCGCAGCGCCTATCTGGCTTTACTGCATGGAAAAGGCTTTAGCCAATACGCCGATTGAGAGTTTCCCTGTTCCGGAAGGCATTGTTTTCGCCCGGCAAGGTGAAGGAGTCGCCCCCGAACCTTTTCTCGACGGTTTGATCCCACCTGATTACATACCTGTAAAACCGGAGGAAACATTGAAAACTGAGGAAGATCCCCCCAAAGCTGATGAGAATAAAAAAAGCTTTGGTAATTCCGGTTTTCCCTTCTAAAGGATTGAGCTTTTTTATAGAACAATATCGTTACAATCCTCTAAGAATTTGCTTGACAATAATTTTCTTTTTCGATAATCGTGCAACTATCTTCAAAGTTGAAGTTTTTAGCGGGAATTAAACGATGATAAGAAGAATCGTACACATACTGGGCATTATTATCGTAGTCGCCGTACTTAGGGGGACTGCTGCTCGGTTGCTTTAACAAAATGATATAAAGAACTGAGAGCCGCAGGCCCCTTACAGGATCTGCGGCTCTTCTTTTTTAGGAGATAAGAGCCGCATTATGTACATAAATGCGGCTCTTTTTATTTTTCGAGCTCGCTATGCTTTTGAAAAAAAAACATTAAAAATGCTTCCTCAATAAAGGCTTTATTTAGAAAAAATCGTTCGAGGCATTTGTAAGGAAGCTGTCAGGAGAGAAAAATCATGGCAACAATTGGAGCAGACATTGTCTTACAAATCCTCCAGGAGGAAGGTGTGGAAGCCATTTTCGGCTACCCCGGAGGAAATTCCTTGCCGCTGCACGACAGGTTATTAGGCAGTCCAATCCGCCACTACCTAACAAGGCATGAACAGGCCGCCGCTCACGCGGCAGACGGCTATGCGCGCGCCAGCGGCAAAGTCGGCGTCTGCCTTTCGACATCAGGACCAGGAGCGACCAATCTGGTGACGGGCATTGCTACAGCCCATATGGATTCGTCTCCCATAGTCGCCTTGACCTGTCAGGTCAACACCAGTCTGATGGGACGGGATGCTTTTCAGGAAACGGATATTATCGGTATTACGCTGCCGATAACCAAGCACAGTTATCTGGTTCATAACGTGAACAATCTGGCTTCGATCCTTCGCCAGTCATTTCAGCTGGCCCGCTCCGGCCGGCCAGGTCCGGTACTGGTCGATATGCCCAGAGACATCCTGGCCTCTCCCTGTGAGAAGGCCGCATCTCGACAGGAATCGCCGGAAACTCCGCCCGACAGGGGAGTATCGAATCAGGACCAGTTGGAGAAAATTGCCCGGGCTCTGAATCAGAGCGAACGTCCCGTAATAATCATGGGAGGCGGCGTGAAGTTGAGCAATGCCTGCGATCTTATGCGGACGTTGATCGAAAAGGGGGGAATACCCTTTACGACCACGATGATGGGAGTGGGTTCGATTGCTTCCGGAAATGGGTATGATCTTGGGTTCATCGGCACCCACGGCAATGAACTGGCAAACAGCACCGTGCATCAGTCTGACTTCATCCTGGCGGTCGGCATGCGCTTCTCCGACCGCAGCACTTCGCTGATTGACGAATTCGCACCTCTGGCCACCATTGCTCAAATTGATATCGATCCCACATCGATCGGCAAGAACGTCAAGGTTGCCCTCCCCTTTGTGGGCGATATCCGGAAAACGATCTCGGTTTTACTGGATCTTGTGGAACCGAAGGACCGGACGCCCTGGCTGCAGCGCATTCAGCAGGAGCGGAAGTCGATGGAAAACGGCCTGCAATACAAGGGCTGCGGAAAGGCCGGCAATTTGATCAGCCTGGTGCAGGAAGCCATGCCAAAAGATACGATTGCAGTCTCTGACGTGGGTTTGAACCAGATATGGACACTTCGTACATGGAAGGCCCGCACCCCGCGCAGCCTGATCACCAGCGGCGGCATGGGAACCATGGGATTCAGTTTGCCGGCGGCGATCGGGGCAAAGATCGGCATGCCGGAGCGGTCCGTTGTGGCCATCTGCGGCGACGGCGGCTTCTACATGAACATCCAGGAACTGGCAACCCTCAGCTATTACAACATCCCCGTAAAGATCGTCGTTCTCAACAACTATCATCTGGGTATGGTTCGTCAGCTTCAGGATCTGTTCTATGAGGGGCGTTTCAGCACGGTGGATCTTGGCAGCCACGTCGACCTGGTGGCTGTGGCAAAAGGCTTCGGCATTCCGGCAAGCAGAATATCCGTGGACGACAATCCCGAAGAGGCTCTTACTGCCCTAGCAAGCGCAGAGGGACCCTACATGCTGGAAGTGATGGTCGATGAGAATGACTATGTGTTTCCGATTATTCCTCCCGGTCAGCCGAATATATCGATGATTCACGGTAAGACTTGATATGGAAAGAGGAATGGCATTCAAGGAGAACCGGATAACTGTTTGCGGGTAACGCTTTCGAGGAGAGAAAAGCAATGAGCATTGAAGAACATACCATTACAATCCTGGTTAAAAA
>MVQR01000010.1 GCA_002067815.1 Syntrophus sp. PtaB.Bin001
GATACCTCTGGGAACGGTCAGGTCACGGCTTTTCCGGGCGAGAAACATTCTGAAGGACCTGCTGCTCAACAGGATTGGAGATTTGGCATGACTTGCCGGGACATCGAAAACAATCTACCTGCATACCTGGAAGACCTTCTCCCACCGGAGGAAAAGGATAAAGTCCGGGAGCACCTCGTCTCGTGTCCGTCGTGCAACAGGGCCCTCGAAGACCTGCAAAAGACGGAAACGCTCCTTCAGGGCCTCCCGGAAGTGGAGCCGCCGCCCTGGCTGAAGCAGAAGATCATGACTCAGGTGCGGGAAGAGGCGCGGCAGGAAAAAGGATTCTTCCGGAAACTCTTTTCCCCGTGGCAGTACAAGATTCCCCTGCAGACCATCGCCTTGCTGTTTCTCGCGGTCCTGGCCTTCCAGATCTACCGTGAAGAAGAACCGGATTTGAGAAAGCATGGGATCGACATCGCCCTGCCGCAGCCGGCTCAAGAGCAGGGTATCGAGAAAAAGGAAAAGCCCTCAACGGTCACTGCCCCGCCCGTTCGTCCGCGGGAAATTCCTCCGTCGGAAGGAACTCAACCCAGGGAAGCGGCAAAGCCCGAGGCTGCCAAACCGGCGAAGGACGCCGTCGTTGCCCTGAAAAAAGAATTTTCGGCAGAACCGGAAAAGCTGTCAGAGGTGAAACGGGAAAAAGCCCTGGAAATGCCTTTGGCAAAACAGGAGGCCCCTGCAGGCTTTAAAGGCGACAGCGACAGGATCAGCGACTCGCAATTCCCGGCGCAACGGAAGTCCGTCGGTCTTGCCTCAAGTGAAGCAGCAAAGCCCGCAGAAAGTGCTCCGGCACCGCTTTCTGCCCCCCCCTCAACAGGCGGCAGGCTCCGGGAAAGTAAAGCCAAATATGCCGCCAACGCGGCTCCCGTTCGGAAGATGCACGACCGGAATGCGACGGCCCAGGAAATCACGGCCCTTTTGAAGCAATTTGAGGCCGCGAAAATTGAGCGCAGCGTTTCCGGGGAACAGGAGGTTCTGACGGCGGATCTGCCTTCCCGGCAGCTCAAACCCTTCCTGCAAAGGCTGGAAGCCGCCCATCCCGGAACCGGGAAGAACGTTTTCGTCGGCGCCTTCGATTCCCAGAAGGAAACCGTTGAAATCCGAATAGAAATTTACAAACAACCCTGATGTAATCTGCAAGCGACGGGCCTTTCCGTGCCGCCTGATCCGCCTTGACAATCTTGAGGGTTTCCCTCTATACTCCCGCAAATTTCAGGATACCTATCGGCGATCTGCTCACGACCGATAATCAAAACCCAAAGGAGACCAACCCCCATGCAAGATCAGAACACCAACCCCACGGTCGTCTTCAAGACCAATAAGGGAACCTTCGAGGCGGTCCTCTACAAGGACAAAGCCCCTATCACCGTCGAGAACTTCCTTCAGTACGTAAAGGATAAATTTTTTGATGGAACGATCTTCCATCGGATCATCCCCGGCTTCATGGCCCAGGGCGGCGGCTTCGACCCCAGCGGCAATCAGAAGCCGACAAGGGCGCCCATCAAGAACGAAGCGGAAAACGGCTTGAAAAACGACCGGGGCACGCTGGCCATGGCCCGGACAATGGTGGTCGATTCCGCCACTTCCCAGTTCTTCATCAATTTTGTCGACAATTCCTTCTTGGATTATGCCGGCAAGAACAACTTCGGTTACGCGGTTTTCGGCAAAGTGACAGAAGGGATGGACGTTGTCGATTCCATGGCCAAGGTCAAAACCGGCTCCCGCGGTCCTTTCCAGGATTGGCCTGTTGAGGATGTGACGATTGAATCAGTCGAAGTGAAGTAATTTCGAAACGCTTACCAACATCGATCGGAAATTTCAAAAGGGGGGCATCAAAATTATGCTCCCCCTTTCTTTTATGCCGCTATCTCAAATTCCAAAGATCCGATACACGACTACCTGGTCAGGTTTTTTTCGACAAAAACGTTTTGCAGGATGCCGAACATCTCCGTCGGTGACGATGTTACTGCCGTCACCTGAAGATCGATTGCCTCTTGCCCATGTTCCTCAGCAGCAGTCGAAGCACAGAATATGATAAAAGGAATTGTCTTGTTGTATTCCCGAATTTGCCGGAGCAGTTCCAACCCGGCCGTCGGTTTGTATGTCCCGTCCTCAGTACGCCCCATGTCCGAAACAATGACGTCATATGGCTTTTTCCCGAACATTCGCAGACCTTCCGCTGTTGACAGGGCGAGATCGGTCTTCACGCCTTTATCGGCGAGCTGCTGAACAAAATAGCTGTTGTTTTTCGGCTGGTCGTCCACCCAAAGGGCAAAACCGGCGGAAAATCGGGGCGTCACTCGAGTTGGCTCAGCCTCCGGTGGCGGCGTGGTGGCTTCGATTCTCTTCTTGATTTCCAGCACCTGCGCTTGCAGGTCGTTGATCAAGTTTCGCTGCTGGGCGTTTGCTTCATCCATGGAAAGTTCCTGTCCTCCGATTTTCAGGGTGAACTTCCTGGACTTTGCCGATTCGATGAGGGCCGCAACTGCCGGTCGGAACAGGAGAACGACTAGAATGACGATGGCAGGCCATGCCACCGCTGCAATCCCTTCAAGAATCTTCGGAACATCCGTCATTGTCTCTTCCTCCTTGTCACACTTTAGGTTTTCGTTTCACCGCAAGTAGCAATTGCACATCTGCTGCAACCGTGCCGGAATCAACCGTAATAAGGAGCCACTTTCCGTAGTGATATGTATGAGCTGCATCATATTGCTTCCGTATTTCTGCGGAGAGGCTGTCTCTTATCGATTCTACCTTCTCCCGCTCTGCAGCGCCGAAAACAATGAGCAGGGCAAAGCGATTCTTCTCGGGAACAAAGGTGCAAAACGACTTGCTTTTCTTGTAACGCAGCGACCAGCCGTGCTTTCGACCGCCAAAGAGCCACTCGGGTGTAAAGACACCGGGATAGTGCCGATCGATAAAGTTCGCTAGACGCTTCCAGTATTCAAAGGCTTCCCCGCCGAGCCATTCCGCAACCTCGGAATTAGTCGGTGGGCTGCCGGGCTTTGTCATTCGGCTGCTTGATTCGTCCTTTTCTTTTTCTGGCATGGTGATTTCATCGAATTGTACGGTCTTACAATTCGATGAATTTCATTAGGCCACTAGAATCTTCATCTGCCGAAGCTGAAACGAGCAAAGGGCGTAATTGTACCTGAACGAACGATCTGGATAGCTTTTCCGTAGTTCTTTCGGCTTGATTGTCTTTAGTTATTTATGAACTTCCTTAAAAAAACCTCCGGATTGCTAAAAGAATTTCTATCAGGCAACGGCCAATTAATTTTGTAATTATTATCTGCTGCGCGAAGATTCCACTTCTTATTTCTAATGTTTGAATTAACTTCGTCTTTAGAAAATGCCCATCCCTCGCGGTTGGACACAAGAAGAACAAGAAGATAGTCGGTGTTATTCAATAGATCAATGAAGCCTTTTCCTATGCCCCAAAAAGGTTTTTCTGAACGGCTAATCTTGACCATTATAAACTTATTACCAAGAAGAAAGTAATTGGATCGTTTAAAAATGGCTTTAAATGTAGCATAATTCTCACTGCCTAGTTGTGGAGTTGTTGCACCTATAGCTTTTGTAAAATCATGTATTTCTTCATCCATAATAATATCTCCTCAATAATCCATTGCTGAAAAGTTATTAAGATAAAATTTCCGTGTCACATGTTGAAATTTGAATAATTACGAAGCTAGGATACTCCCATTTTGAAAATCTTTTCTGGATTACAGTAGAAATTTTTTGAAATTGTTTATGCTTCCGGAACTAATCAACCTTTACCACCGCTCAGTTCCCCATAGCGTTTGATGATCAGGTAGACGCCCTGGTCAAAGATGCGGATGGTTTGGTTGATTGTTTCGACGGCTTGGTGCTGGTCGATGGTTGAGGTGAAAATGGCCTGGCTGTCGGCGAAGAGCCACATGTGGCGGCGCAGCATGAGGAGGGCGTGGATGGCCTCCGGAAGGGGGATGCCTTCTTGAAAGCGGGCCTCGGCATACTGGGTGAAAAATTCTTCGAGGGCGGGATAGGGTCTTTCTTCAAAATAAACCTTGACGAATGTCTGGTAGAAGTTTTTCGCGTAAAGGATGCAGTGTTCCTCGGAAAGATTGTGAAAGGAAGGCGTCTTGGGATTTCTGCGCACTGCCTTTGCCCATTGTTCGGCGATTTCTCCTGCATGGGATTCAGTCACGTGAGCCAGTCGGTCTGCAAATGCTTTCATTTTTCCCTCCAAAATCAGATGAGATCCGTTCTCTTGTCAAAGACGCCCCAAAGGGCAACTGCTGCCTCCTTATCCTTTGATGCAGCCCACGGCCCGCAGGCGGGCGACCTTCCGGGAAAGCCCGGCATGGTGAACCACATCGACCACGTCGTCCAGCTTTTTGTAGGCTTCGGGAATTTCTTCCTTCAACGTTCCCTTGCCCGTGGCCATGACCAGCACTCCCCGGTCGGCCATTTCCCGGGCTACCGAACGGCCCGCACTGGCCTTGGTCGCCTGGGCCCGGCTCATGACCCGGCCGGCGCCGTGACAGGTACTGCCGAAGGTTTCCTCATAGGCCTTCTGAGTCCCCACCATCACGTAGGAGCCGGTGCCCATGTCGCCGGGAATCAGCACCGGCTGGCCGACTTTCCGATAGCAAACCGGCAGCGCCGGGTGGCCCGGAGGAAAAGACCGGGTCGCACCCTTCCGGTGAACGCAGAGCTCCATCATCTTGCCGTCCACGGGGAAAGTTTCGAGCTTGGCGATGTTGTGGCAGACATCGTACAACAACTTCATACCGAGTTCCCGGGGACTCTTCCGCAGCGTCTGCTCGAAGGTTTCCCGCGTCCAGTGCATGAGCATCTGCCGGTTCGCCCAGGCGTAGTTCGCCGCGCAGGCCATGGCGGCCAGATAATCCTTGCCCGCCTGTGATTCCAGCCAGGAGCAGGCAAGCTGGCGGTCCGGCAGGGCGATGCCCATCTCGCCCATCTTCTTGACCATCCGGGCCAGGTAATCATCGCAGATCTGATAGCCCAGCCCCCGTGAGCCGCTGTGAATCAGCACGGCCACCTGTCCTACCGACAATCCGAAGACGGCGGCCACTTCGGGATCGAAGATCTCCTCAACCACTTCTATTTCCAGAAAGTGATTTCCCGATCCCAAAGTGCCCAGTTGGTCCTTTCCCCGTTCCATGGCCCTGGGGCTGACCTTGTCCGGATCGGCACCGGCCATGACCCCATGATCCTCAGTCGTCTCGATGTCATCTTCCGAGCCGTATCCCTGACTCACCGCCCAACGGGAGCCCTGAGTCAGCACCTGGCGCTCTTCCTTCTGGGGAAGCTTGAGCACGCCCGTGGAACCGACGCCCGAGGGAATGTTCTGGAAAAGGGCGACTACGAGATCCTTCAGACGGTCCCTGATGTCCTCAAAGTTCAGCTTGGAGGTTATCATCCGGCAGCCGCAGTTAATGTCGTAACCGACCCCGCCGGGGGAAATCACCCCGCTTTTCACATCGAAGGCCGCCACGCCGCCGATGGGAAAGCCATATCCCCAGTGCATGTCCGGCATGGCCAGGGAATACTTGACGATCCCGGGAAGATGGGCCACGTTCATGACCTGCTGGGGGCTCTCGTCACTTCCCATTTCCCTAAGCAGAGCCTCGCTGGAATAAATTACGCCGGGAACCAGCATCCCGCCGGTTTTCGGGACCATCCAGCGGCAGGCATCCAGTTTGTTCAGCGTCACACTGATCTTAGACATCGAAGATCACCCGTCCTTTCCACCCTTCCTTCGTACGGACGACTTCCGCCTGGTGATAGGTCACCGCCTTGATTTCCATATTCAGGTCATGCTTGCGGGAATCATAGGGCTCGCCGGAAAGGGTTGCCTCCAGAGAGGTATCGGTAAGTTGACGAATGTTGACTTTTTTGATGAGCAGGCCTTCCCCACTCCAGAGATAAAGCACTTCCCGAAGATAGTTAACCCAGAGATCGGCAAGGTCGGAACCTTCGATGGTTAAATCGCGGCTGACAAGAGTTTCCACCTTGTCCAGCTCCGCCATCAGTTCAAAAACCGCCTGGCCGGCATGGGAAAAAAGCTCTTCCAGCGATGCTCCTTCCACTTCAATGCCGAGATCGGCCGTATGATCGAGAAGGCGCCAGTATGATTTCACCGATTTTAATCCTCGTCGGAGGAGGAAGAGTCTCCCTCCTCGGAAGTACTATCCCCTTCCTCACGGCTTTCCCGTTCCGCAAGGGTCATTCCCACGAGCTGCTCTTCCGCATCGAGTTCGATCAGTTTTACTCCCTGTGTTGTCCGGTGAATAAGGGGGACGTCTTCGATCTTCAGACGAATGATCTTACCGCTGTTGCTCATAAGCAGCAGGTCTTCATCTCCCGTTACCTGAAGGATTCCCGCAACCAGACCTACTTTAGGCACGACCCGCAGGTTGATTGTTCCCTTGCCGCCCCGGCTCTGCAGCCGGTACTCCGAGACCGCCGTCCGCTTGCCGTATCCTCTTTCGGACACGGTGACAATCGCATTGCCTTCCCTCGGGATATCCATGCCGATGACCACGTCATCCTCATCCATTAAGATGCCGCGCACACCCCTGGCTGTCCGGCCCATGGTGCGGATGTCTTCTTCATTGAAGCGGATTGCCTTTCCCTTCCGTGTTGCCAGAAACACATCCTGCCCACCTCCTGTCAGCTTAACATCTACCAGTTCGTCACCTTCATCAATGCTCAGGGCGATAATTCCTCCTGAACGGGGGTTGGAATAGGCTGATAAATCAGTTTTCTTGACGATACCCGCTCGGGTTGCCATAATAACTGCCTGCCCTTCTTCGAAGGACCTTACTGGAAGAACTGCCGCCACTCGCTCCTCCGGTCCCAGATTGATCAGATTGACGATGGGTTTGCCCTTGGCCATCCTGCCCGCCTGGGGAATCTGATAGACCTTGAGCCAGTAAAGCCGGCCGGAATTGGTGAAAATCAGGACATAGTCATGGGTGGAGGCGATGAAGAGCCGCTCCACGACGTCTTCCTCCTTGGTCATCATCCCGACCTTGCCGCGTCCCCCGCGGCGCTGAGTCTTGTAAAGGTTGGAAGGATTGCGCTTGATGTACCCGCCCTGAGAATATGTAACCACCATGTCTTCTTCGGCGATCATATCCTCGATATTGATATCTTCCGAGCTGGCCACGATCTCCGTGCGCCGCTCGTCCCCGTATCGCTCGCGGATCTCTTCCAACTCCCGGATTATCACTTCCAGAACCTTCTGGGGGTCGTCAAGGATTCCCTGCAACCGTTCGATCTCTTTCAAAAGGGCGTCAAATTCCTCCTTGATCTTGCTCTGCTCCAAACCGGTCAGACGCTGCAATCTCATATCGAGGATTGCCCGGGCCTGGACATCCGTCAGTGCAAAACGGCTGCAAAGGGCTGTGGCCGCTTCCTGCGGGCTTTTCGAAGCCTTGATGACGGCTACCACCTCGTCGATTGAGTTGAGGGCGATAATGAGACCTTCCAATATGTGGGCACGCTCCCGCGCCTTGTTGACCTCGAAGGTCGTGCGCCGGACGACGACCGTTTTTCGAAATTCGATAAAGCTCGTCAGGACCTCGATCAGGTTGAAAACATGGGGTTGTCCGTTTTCAATAGCCAGCATGATGATTCCGAAGGTGGACTCCATCTGGGTATGCTTGTAGAGCTGATTCAGGATCACGTTGGAGTTTTCGTCGCGCTTCAAATCGATAACTATCCGGATCCCCTCACGGTCCGATTCGTCGCGAAGATCGGAGATTCCCGTTATTTTCTTGTCCTTTACCAGCTCCGAGATCTTTTCAATCATGC
Source organism: Syntrophus sp. PtaB.Bin001 (assembly GCA_002067815.1). Classification (GTDB taxonomy): domain Bacteria; phylum Desulfobacterota; class Syntrophia; order Syntrophales; family Syntrophaceae; genus Syntrophus. The sequence continues at coordinate 7,870 of MVQR01000010.1, forward strand.
TCGCCTTGTTTACTTGGTAAGGAATCTCGGTAACCACGATGCTTTCCCGGTCGTTCCGCTCATTCTTCTCAATAATGACTTTAGCCCGCAGACGGATGATACCCCGGCCTGTCCGGTAGGCGGAGAGAATTCCCTCCCGGCCGTTGATGAAACCGGCCGTGGGAAAATCAGGTCCCGGAATGAATGTCATAAGTTCTTCCAGGGTCATTTCCGGATTTCGGATGAGAGCAATGGTTCCGCCAAGGACTTCCGTGAGATTGTGAGGAGGGATGTTCGTCGCCAATCCGACCGCAATTCCCGCCGAACCGTTGAGCAGCAGGGTCGGGATCCGCGAGGGCAGAACCGACGGTTCAGTCATTGACTCGTCATAATTAGGAACGAAGTCAACGGTATCCTTCTCGAGATCGGCAAGGATCTCCTCGGTAATCCGGGCCAGGCGGACTTCCGTGTAACGCATGGCAGCGGGGGGATCATCGTCGATGGAACCAAAATTTCCCTGGCCGTCGATTAAGGGATAGCGCATGGAAAAATCCTGGGCCAGACGGACGATTGTGTCATAGGCTGCCTGGTCGCCGTGGGGATGGTACTTACCGATGATATCACCGACGATACGGGCCGATTTCTTGTAAGGTCGGTTCCAGCGATTACCCATCTCGTTCATGGCGAATAGAACGCGACGGTGAACGGGTTTCAAGCCATCGCGCACATCGGGAATCGCCCGGCCGATAATTACGCTCATGGCATAGTCCATATAGGACTTTTTCATTTCATCTTCAATATTTACAAGGACATTCCTTTGAGTTGACGACTGATCCATTATCTTTTATTCCTCTTTCCGACTAGACATCCAGATTGGACACATAAAGGGCATTGCGGTAGATGAAGTCTCTACGCGGTTCCACCTGATCTCCCATCAAAGTGGTAAAAATCTCATCAGCCTCCACGGCGTCATCGACACGAACCTGAAGAAGAGTTCTCTTCTCGGGATTCATGGTAGTCTCCCATAGCTGTTCGGGATTCATTTCACCCAAACCTTTGTAACGCTGGACTGTAAGACCCTTCTTGCCCACGGAGGTTACGAACTGCACCACTGACGACATATCTGGCAGTTCCTGGCGGTAGTCTTCATCACCGTCAACGGGTACTGCCTGATAAGGTGCTTTCCCGATCGCTGAGATCTGTTCCAGAATAGCCTTTACCTCCGAAAACTTCGGGGCGCGATAAATTGATTTCCCAAAGGAAATTCTCTGTACATCTCCATTTTTCAGAATTTGGAAAGCAAGCTTGTATCCGCCATGCTCTTCGTCAACCTCCACTCCGGCCTCTTTTACCTCTTCGCCGATGGCGGCGGCAGTCTCCTTTGCAACTTCCTTGAGAAGCTCCTCGTCGTCAAAATCATGAATGGTCAAAGATGATCTTTCCGCAAGGGAGAGAATAACCTTTCTATTGCAGTCCTCCTTCTCGAACTTTTCCAGGATGGTCTCTATCCGCATCATCTTTTTGACGAGATTGAGCAGCTGATTGCCAGTGACCGCCTCTTCATGGCCGTTAAATAGTTTTACCCGCTTCACGCCGTTCTGGAGGATAAAATTGTTCATTTCTTCTTCGTTATGGATGTAGACCTCGTTTTTCTTTTCAGTAACCTTGAAAAGCGGCGGCTGAGCGATATAGAGATGTCCCTTTTCCACCAGTTCCCGCATCTGACGGAAGAAAAAGGTTAAAAGGAGGGTACGGATATGGGAACCGTCTACATCGGCATCAGTCATGATAATGACCTTGTGATAACGAAGCCGGCTGACGTCGTAGTCCTCTTCGCCGATCCCCGTTCCCAGGGCGGTAATCATGGTCTTTATTTCCTCGTTCTGGAGCATCTTGTCGAAGCGGGCCTTTTCCACGTTCAGCACCTTGCCGCGCAACGGCAGAATGGCCTGATTACGACGATCACGTCCCTGCTTGGCCGAGCCACCGGCCGAATCGCCCTCAACCAGATAAATCTCGCTCTTCGCCGGGTCTCTTTCCTGACAGTCCGCAAGTTTACCAGGCAGCGACCCGACTTCCAGGGCGCTCTTCCGGCGCGTCAGTTCCCGCGCCCGCCGGGCCGCCTCACGGGCCCTCGAGGCATCCAGGCATTTGCTCAGCAGTTGTTTGGCCACCGAGGGATTTTCTTCCAGGTAGCTGCCGATTTTCTCGTAAACAATACCTTCGACCAATCCCCGCACTTCACTGTTTCCCAGCTTGGTCTTGGTCTGGCCTTCAAACTGAGGATTCTGCACCTTGACGCTGATTACGCAGGCAAGACCTTCCCTTAAGTCTTCCCCCCGCAGCGTCTCCTTGCCCTTCAAAAGGTTGTTGCTAACCGCATAATTATTAAAAACACGGGTCAAGGCCGACCTAAAACCGCTCAGGTGCGTCCCGCCTTCGGTGGTGTTGATGCTGTTGGCAAAGGAAAAGATATTTTCCGTATAGGTGTCGTTGTACTGCAGTGCTACTTCCACAGTGCAGTCTTCCCGCGCCCCGCCGACATAAATGGGGTCCTTGTGCAGGACCTTCTTGTTGCGGTTGAGGTACTCCACAAAGGAGACGATGCCGCCTTCATAGAAGAATTCGCTCTTCCGGTCGTCGCGGTCGTCAATCAGCGTAATGTGAATGCCGGAGTTCAGAAATGCCAGCTCCCGCAGGCGATTGGCGAGAATGTCGAAACTGAATTCCAGTTCCTCGAAAATTGTATCGTCTGGTTTGAAGTAGATCTTGGTGCCTCGGCCGGACGTCTGACCGGTTACTGCCAGGGGAGCCTGGGGGACGCCGCGGACATAGGACTGGGTGTAGACCTTGCCATCCCGGCGGACATTGAGTTCCATAGAAGTGGAAAGGGCATTGACTACCGATACGCCGACGCCGTGAAGTCCTCCGGAGATTTTATACGTTTCGTTGGAAAATTTTCCCCCGGCATGCAGCTTGGTCATAACCACTTCGGCTGCGGAAACTCCCGTCTCATGCATGTCCACGGGAATTCCCCGGCCGTTGTCTTCCACCATGATGCTGTTGTCTACCCGAATCTTTACGGTAATCTTGTCGCAGTATCCCGCCGCTGCTTCGTCGATACTGTTATCCACAACTTCATAGACAAGGTGGTGTAAACCGTCCTTGCCGATACTGCCGATGTACATGGCCGGCCTTTTCCTTACGGCTTCAAGGCCTTCCAGAATTTTAATGCTGTCAGCGGAGTAATTGTCTGTCATTTTCCATCATCTCTCTTACCCGACACCTTAATATTTCAAATATGTCGGGATGTTTTAATTTTAATATTTTTTAAGATCGGTTTCTTTTCCGAATAAATTTCCTTCAAGGAAAAATTTTAAAGCTTCAAAGGCATGACCACGCAGAGGAAGCGGTTATTATGAACCGGGGTAATCATAGTCGGCTTCATGACCGCGCCGAATTCACAAGCGACTTCCTCATCCCTGATAACATCTACGGCATCAATCAGGTAATCCACATTGAAACCAACCCTTACTTCGTCTCCGGAGTAGGACGCCTCGATTTCGTCATTTGCTTCACCGACATCCGGATTGGTCGAATTCATCACCATCTTGTTCTTCATCAAGGTGAGCACGACACCGTTATACTGTTCGGTGGAAATTACCTTCATCCTTCTTAAGGCGTGCAGCAGGAGATCACGGTTAAAAATCACCCGGATTCCCGGTTCACTGGGGATAACCCTGTTATAGTCAGGATAGATTTCATCGATCAAACTTACCTTCAACAGGGTGTTGGCGGTTTTGACAATGAACATTCCCCGATCCGCCCCGATCATGATCTCTCCCTGTTCGGAGTCAATCAGCTTTCGTATTTCGGAGATACCTTTTCTGGGCAGGAGAATTCCCTTCTCCAGGGTAAAGGTTGGATTTCCTTCAAGAACTGCATAACTTTTAGCCAAGCGATGGCCATCGGTAGCTACCATTTTGAGCAATGCCCCTTGTGGGCCCTGCTCGGTCTCCATAAAAACACCGGTAAGATTTTTCCGCGTTTCGTCAGTGGAAACGGCAAAAGCCGTCTTCAAAATCAATTCTTTCAGCAAGGGAGCCGAAACTGGATAGAAGGAGACGTTCTCATCGTATACCACAGCGGGAAACTCGTCGGCAGGAATCCCGGGAATCCTGTATACCGCCTTTTGACTGGTCAGTGTGACCTGATAATGATCGTTGCAGGAAAAGTGAATGCCCTCTCCTTGAGTTTCCCTGATCATCTCAAAAAGCTTTTTTGCGGATAGGGTAATTTCTCCGCTGTCGGCAGTCTGAGCATCATAATCGGCAACGATGCCGATCTCCCGATCAGTGGCGACAATCTTGACCCGATTGTTCTCCGCTTTGATCAGCAGGTTTCCCAGAATGGGCATGGTGCTTTTTCTTTCCACGATTCCCAGTGTTTTTTGAACACCATCCAAGAAGATTTGTCGCTGAATATCGAATTCCATGACCTATCCCATTCTCCTTTAAAATTTATTTAATCTTTAATTTATTTTTTTATTATTTATTTAAAAAATAGTTTTAGTAATAAGACTTGTTGATAATTTAATATAAATTAAAATGGAAAAAATAACAATATGTTACATTAAAAACTGGTTGTTGGTAACTCCCTTGTTGTCCTGTTAGTTCTTTTTCAAGAGTTGGTCTTCGATTTCCTGGAGGGCGGCTTTTAACTTGTAATCCGTCTCGAGTTGTTTACGAATTTTATTGTTGGCGTAAATTACTGTGGAATGATCCCGTCCCCCGATTTTTTCCCCGATGTCCGGGAAAGAACTTCCGGTCAGCTTCCGCACCAGGTACATGGTGATCTGTCTTGCCAGAGCCAGGTTTTTGTTTTTGCTTTGCGATTTGATATCGGAGATTTTCAGGTTGTATCTGGCCGCGACCGCCTTGATTATTTCTTCGAAAGTCACGTCTTCGGTTTCCCGAAGTTTGATAATGTCCTTTAGGACTTGCTTGACCAGATCCAGATCGATATTCCTCCCCGTCACCGAGGAATAGGCGGCGATCCGGACGAGAAACCCCTCGAGCTCGCGGATGTTAGACTCGGCATGGGAAGAGATGTAATAGGCAACGTTGGTAGGGATGTGGATATTGTTTTCCTGGGCCTTTTTTTCCAGGATGGCTATTTTTGTTTCGATTTCCGGCGGTTGGATATCGGCGATTAGACCCCATTCGAACCGGGAACGGAGTCGGCCTTCCAGATTAGGAATATCCTTTGGAAATTTATCGCTGGAGACGACGATCTGTTTACCGGAATCATGAAGCGTGTTGAAGGTGTGAAAGAATTCTTCCTGGGTTCTTTCCTTGCCGGCGATGAATTGGATGTCGTCCATCAGAAGGCAGTCGATGTTGCGGAATTTTTCCCGAAATTGAGGCATCTTGTCGTATCGGATGCAGAGGATCAGTTCATTCATGAATTCTTCCGCCGAGACATAAACCACGTTCATGTCCGGATAGATGGACATGCTCAACAGTCCGATGGCGTTTAAGAGATGTGTCTTACCCAGTCCCACTCCGCCGTAGATAAAGAGGGGATTGTAGTTTTTGGCCGGCTGTTCGGCGACGGCAACCGCCGCAGCATGGGCGAACTGATTGGAAGAACCGACGACAAAGCGTTCGAAACTGTAATTGGGGTTCAAAGTGGGATGGATTTTGAGCCGCCTGGTCTCGTGCTGTTCCGGTTCGACGACTTTTTTCTTCCTTGTCGGATGCGCCGGTCGAGGATTCTTTTCCGGTTCCTGAAAAATAACAAAATCGATAACAAAATCTCTACCGGCCGATGAGGATACCGCTTCCGAGATCACTTCCCGATAATTTTCCGTAAGCCAGTCCTTGAAGAACTTGTTCGGCACCGATAAACTGGCGCGATTCTCCTCAATTGATGCCACTTTAAGCGGACGTATCCAGGTTTCAAAATTCTGCGGACTTACTTTGTCTTTGATGATTTTGATACTTTCTTCCCAGAGATTATCCACTTTGCAACACCTATCCACAAGGTTATCCACAACTGTTGATAAATAAGTAAATTTTACTATTTGCGGAAACCAGGTCCTAAAAAAATCTCTTCATAGGAATTATGAAGGCGGGTTCAATAATGCGATCAGGCGATCACGCTCCTCGGTAGAGGAGTATCTGATCTCGATTCTGCCTTTTTTCTTTCCCTGCCTGATGTTTACAGGGGTTTTCAACCTTGAGGAAAGAACCTTTTCAATGTCGTTCAAATGCGACGATTCCTTGTTACGGACAATTTTTTCCTGATTTTTTGCCGATCGTTGAACGAGACGTTCCGTTTCCCGAACACTGAGGTTTTTTTTCAGGATAGTATTCAGGGCGGCGAATTGGTCTTCTTTTTTTTCGAGAGTGAGCAACGCCCGGGCATGACCCGGGGTTATCCTCTTTTCGATCAATTCCTTTCGAATCTTTTCATCAAGTTTCAGCAATCTCAAGGTGTTGGCGATCGTAGAGCGATCCTTTCCGACCTTTGAGGATATTTCTTCCTGAGACAGTCCGAAAAAATTCATCAAGGTGCGGTAGGCTTCCGCCTCTTCCAGCGCATTGAGTGAAGAGCGTTGAATATTTTCAATCAGAGACAATTCCGCCACTTCAACATCTTCGGCATTCCTGATCAGAATGGGAATTTCCTTGAAACCGGCTTCTTTAGCCGCGCGCCAGCGACGCTCCCCGGCAATGATTTCATAACCATCTTCCAGGGGGCGGACAATAACCGGCTGAAGGACCCCGTTTTCTCTGACGGACTCCACCAGAATCCGGTGTTCCTCATCGTTGAACTCTTTTCGGGGTTGAAAACGATTGGGAACGAGTTCCTCCACCCCGCAACGCAGAAAAGAGGGACGTTCATTTAAATCATCAAGAAGATCGGGAAGGATCGCTCCCAGTCCTTTGCCGAGAATGTTCTTGGGCGGCATTTATATCCTCTCGTTGTTCAGGACTTCCTGGGCAAGTTCCATATAAGAAACCGCCCCACGTGATTTGATGTCGTAAAAAATGATCGGTAGCCCATGGCTGGGGCTCTCCGACAGGCGGACATTTCGTGGAATAACCGTATTAAAAACCTTGTCTCCGAAATGGCTGCGAACATCTTCACTGACACGACGGGAAAGAAGATTCCTAGAATCGAACATTGTCAGCAGAATCCCTCCCAGAGACAGAAAGGGATTGAGTCGAGTCTTAACCAGTTTGAGCGTGCTCATTAACTGTCCCAGCCCTTCCATGGCAAAATATTCACATTGAAGAGGGATAATAACAGAAGAAGAAGCAACCAGAGCATTTAGGGTCAGAAAACCAAGAGAGGGGGGACAATCCAGAATGATGTAGTCGTACTCCAGCTCCAGTTCCTTAATCAACCATTTAAGCTGCTTTTCCCTTTCCTGAAGATTGATGAATTCCACTTCTATTCCCACAAGATCCTGAGTTGAGGCAATCGCATCGAGATAGGGAATGCACGTAGGCAAAATGACTTCCTTCAACGGAACTTTGTGGATCATGGCATGATAGAGGTTTTTTTCCTGACTCTGCTGCCGGTTTATTCCCACGCCGCTGCTGGCATTTCCCTGTGCATCGCAGTCGATAAGCAGTGTTTTCTTCTCGGCGGTTGCCAAAGTTGCGGAAAGGTTGATGGCCGTTGTGGTTTTACCGACTCCTCCCTTTTGATTGGCAATGGATATTATTTTACGCATGATTGTCAGAAACCGGCTTTAATTGTTTGATGATCCACAAATTGTGGCCGACGTTAGCATAGATTAAACTTTTTTAGAAGGAGTATTTTTGTTAATTTTTACAATTATTTACATGTAATTATCTGCAATTATTTTAACTATTTTCACCCCGTTCCAAATCAAGGTGAAGATTGGGAAATTGATCTCTGAAAAATCAGGACTGCGCGGAAGTCCCCAGAAACAGGCAACTTCAGGCAGTGTACCTTTGAAAGAAAAAGATTCCAAATACCGAGTTGTTCTTTGATTTCATCAAGTTCCAGCTGATAATTCGCACCTTTCATGGCGATCAGAAGACCATTTGGAGAAACCAGTTCTTTTCCTAAGCTGAGATATTCGGGAAGTTTAAAGGCGGCCCTGGACACCACGGCATCGAAGCGGTTGTGATATCGTTCTTTCATCAAGATATTCTCGACGCGTTCCTGAATAATATCGATTTCCTGCAATTCCAGCATACGACATAAGGATTTCAGAAAAGAGACCTTTTTCCGTGAGGCTTCCAACAGGGTAACTTTTAGATCGTTTCGATAAATCTTCAACGGCAGGCCTGGAAATCCTCCACCGGTACCGATGTCCAGAAGCATACCGACGCTGTTGCAGAGGTGGGGAACAATGGTTAAAGAATCCAGAAAGTGTTTGATAAAGATATCTTCGGAGGATTCCGATGATGAGATCAGGTTGATGCGGGAATTCCAGAGTTTCAGTTCCCGGTGGTAGATCAAAAAACTGTTCAATTGCCGATCCGACAGAAAAACATTGAAATCTTCAGCCGATTTTTTGAGAAGCTGACACAACTGCGCCGGCACTGCTTTTTCCCTTGATGTATCGGCTGTTTTCGGCATGATGTTTATTCCTCTGAGGCTGATTTGTTGTTTCCGTCCGTACGATACTCAATTTGCGTTAGCATTATTAGAGGGGGAAAAGAGAAAATCACCCTTGAGATTCTCGATTTTTGAACTTTTCTTTTGAACGGAAAAGAACTAATAATCGCCTTCTCTCTAAGTGATTCGAAAAATTGTGTCAACCTTAAGCTATTCATGAGCGGGCAGACCAGAGGGAAGATTATCGGAAACATGCATTTAAAGGCCGCAATGGACCATATCACCGTAGTTTTGAACCGGCCGAAGTATTCCGGCAACATCGGTTCGGCGGCGCGCTGCGCCAAAAACATGGGTGTCGAAAAACTGATTGTGGTGGGCAACCGGGAATATCGACAGGAAGAGATCCGGCAGATGTCCACCCATCTTGCCGCAGACGTGGTCGACCGGATCGTCTATTGCGACAATCTCGGCGAGGCCCTTGCCGGATTCGGCTATATCGTCGGCACCACGGCGCGTCTCGGCCTTGCCCGCGGTCCGGTGATTTCTCCCCGGGAAATGGCGGAACAGGTTGTCGACATTTCCCGCGAAAATGAAGTAGCCCTCCTTTTCGGACCGGAAGATAAGGGATTGACCAATGAAGATTTGCGTTACTGTCATACGGTAGTTTCCATACCCACTTCGGAGCGGTTCCGGTCTCTGAATCTGTCCCACGCGGTCATGCTTCTTTGCTATGAGATAGCCGTTGCAGAAACGGGGATTCCCGAGTGGTTCACTCCTAAACTGGCCTCATCCCGGG
>MVQR01000011.1 GCA_002067815.1 Syntrophus sp. PtaB.Bin001
CTTTCAGGAACTGATCTTTGCCCTTGAAAATTACTGGGCTAACCAAGGTTGTGTCATTCAGCAGCCTTATGATATCGAAGTGGGCGCAGGTACGTTTAATCCGGCGACATTTCTACGGGCCTTGGGACCGGAGCCCTGGAATGTAGCCTATGTGGAGCCATCGCGACGGCCTACTGACGGCCGTTATGGTGAAAACCCGAATCGCCTGCAGCATTACTACCAGTATCAGGTTATCATGAAGCCTTCTCCTCTGAATATCCAGGATTTGTATCTGAATTCCCTCAGGAGTTTCGGTATTGATCCACTGGACCACGATATCCGCTTCGTTGAAGACGATTGGGAATCCCCGACAGTGGGAGCATGGGGTCTCGGTTGGGAAGTTTGGCTGGACGGCATGGAAATATCGCAATTCACCTATTTCCAGCAGGTCGGCGGCATCGACGTGAAACCGGTCTGTGCGGAATTGACCTATGGTATTGAACGCATCGCCATGTACATCCAGGGGATCGATAATGTCTACGACCTTCAGTGGAACGAACATATCAAATATGGAGATGTCCATCATCAGGGCGAAGTCGAATTCTCAACCTACAACTTTGAAGTAGCCGATGTAGAAATGTTGAGAAAACTCTTCGATGCCTATGAAGCCGAAGCCATCCGGACGGCGGAAAGGGATCTGGTCCTGCCCGCTTATGATTACTGCCTTAAATGTTCCCACACCTTCAACCTCCTAAATGCCCGGGGAGCAATCAGCGTGGCCGAGCGAACAAGTTACATCGGCCGTGTACGAAATCTCGCCAGGATTTCTGCGGAAGGATACATTCGCCAACGTGAACGCATGGGCTTTCCTTTGCTGGAAAAGGCGGGAGCATGACACTAAGTCGAAACTGCAAGGAAGTCTATCAAACATATTAGTGTTTTTGAAAGTTATTCAAAAGATGGGAGAGTCAGATGAGCAATGAATTGTTGCTTGAAATAGGAACGGAAGAAATTCCTGCCGCTTTTATTCCAAAGGCCCTTAAAGATATGGATTCGATGATCAGCAAAGCTTTGGCCGATGAAAGAATTCCATACGGACAGGTTCAGACTTTCGGCACCCCCCGGCGATTATGCATCGCGATTTCCGACGTTGCGGAAAGGCAGGAGGATCAGGTCATTGAAAAACTCGGACCAGCTAAAAAGGTTTCTTTCGATTCCGAGGGAAATCCCACCAAGGCCGCTCTGGGTTTCGCAAAAAGTCAGGGCGTTGATATCTCCGAAGTCGGAACAATGCAGACCGATAAAGGAGAATACATCTGTATCAGCAAACATATCACCGGCCAAAGCGTTTCCGCGTTGCTTCCGGGAATTTTGTCCAAACTTATAACATCGCTTTCCTTTAAAAAATCGATGCGATGGGGAAATCTTGATTTACGTTTTGCCCGCCCCATTCACTGGATTCTTGCCCTTTACGGCGGCAGCGTCATTCCCTTCCGGATCGAAAATATCGAAAGCGGCAATATGTCCCGCGGGCATCGCTTCATGAAACCGGAGGCTTTTCCGGTTAGCAGTCTGAAAGACTACCTGAAAGGGACGAGGGAACATTTTGTAATTGTAGATCCCGAGGAAAGAAAACGAATCATTCTCGAAGAAGCGCGCAAAGCGGCAACTGCCGTATCCGGCAGCATCCTGGAGAATGAAGATCTCCTCGAAACGGTCACCTATCTTGTGGAATATCCCACTATCGTCTGCGGGAGTTTCGATCGAAAATACCTCGATCTGCCCAAAGAAGTCCTGATCACCTCCATGATGTCCCACCAGAAATATTTCCCGGTAGTTGATCAGGATAATCGGCTGCTGCCTTATTTCATCACGATCAACAATACTCTTGCCCGTGATCCCGCAGTCGTCACCCGGGGTAATGAAAAAGTCATTCGGGCGAGGTTGTCCGATGCTCAGTTTTTCTTTGAAGAAGATCAAAAGATCAGCCTCGACAGCCGTTTGGAAGGACTCAAACAGGTTGTCTTTCATACCTTGCTCGGAACATCTTACGAAAAAGTCATGCGTTTTCGAAAACTGGCCGCCTATGTCGCAGAGCGCCTCGATCCGGCTCTGAAAGACAGGGTCGATCGCGCCTGCCTGCTGGCCAAGGCTGATCTGGACACACAGATGGTAGGGGAATTTTCCGAACTCCAGGGTATTATGGGTCGGGAATATGCCCTTCTAGCCGGCGAAGACCCGACGGTCGCCAAAGCGATCTTTGAGCATTATCTCCCTCTGACGGCCGGGGGCGATCTTCCTCAAACCCATGAGGGCGCGATAGTCAGTATCGCAGACAAACTGGACAGCATTGTCGGTTTCTTCGGCGTCAATCTGATTCCCACGGGCACGGCGGATCCTTATGCCCTTCGTCGTCAGGCCCTGGGAATTATCAATATTATCCTGGACAAGAATTACCCCTTAATGCTGGATGATTTGGTAGATAAGAGCCTTCAGATACTCGAAGATAAGCTGAAACGGCCGAAGGAAGAGACGAAGAAGGATGTTCTTGAATTTATCAGGAGCAGATTCGAAAATCAGCTTATTTCCCAGGGACATCCTTATGACGTTGTCAATGCCGTTCTTGCCGTGGGGTTTTCCGATCTTGTACAGACCACGAAGAAGATCGAGGCCATGGAAGCCTTCAAAGCTCACCCGGCTTATGAACCACTTGCCGTTGCCTTCAAGCGGGCCGGCAATATTCTAAAAGACTTCAAAAATGGTAAAGTTGATCAATCCCTTTTCAGCCTTGAAGAAGAGCTTCAACTTCATTCAACTTTTCTTCAAATCCGCGACAAAGTGGCAACGGCTCTTTCACAGGACGACTATCCTTCCGCCTTGCTGGAACTTGCCACGCTCCGTAAGCCGATCGACCGGTTCTTCGGATCCGTTATGGTAATGGTGGAAGAGCAAAACATTCGCTTTAACCGGCTTTCGCTTCTGGAAGCCATATTTTCAACCATCATCCGCATTGCCGATTTCTCGAAAATCGTGACAGAGGCTTAATATTGATTTGTGGGACGCACTGAAGTGATGCTTAATCCTTCAGGGCGTCCCACAATATTTATCTTTTGACTACCAATACCGGTCGAACAGCTTTACGGATCACCTTCTCAGAAACCGAACCAAGCAGCATTTCCTCAATGTTGCTTTTCCCGTGCGATCCAATTACAATCAAAGAGACATCATCTTCCTTGGCCACTCTGATAATTTCCCGGAATGGAACGCCTTTTTCTATCTTGAACCAGGCTTCGAGTCCACTTTCCCGTAATTGTTCCACAATTTTATTACACTCCTCGTCGGCTATTCTCCTCAATTCATTTTCAACAGCCATAAAATCAATGCCGCTGAAAACATCCGGCACGACCAGCGTTCTGTCATCAATAACGTGAAGAACCGTAACTTTTTTCGCGCCTGCGTCTTTCAACTGCTTGACATAACTCATGGCTTTCATGGATACATCAGAAAAATCAGTGGGATACAAAATATGATCAAACATGGTCTTTTCCTCCTTTCTTAAATGACGTCAACGATTTTGTCTATGCCTGCAATCTTACCGTACAAGTAATATTTACACGCATCCGCATCGACTGCCCTAACCAACTACGCCACGACAATGTCATTTTCGATGTAACTTTGATGTCCGCATCTTATCAACAACAATTGTTCCCATGCAGGGAAGAAACTGTTGAAATGCGATTAACAAAGTCAGGAGAAGGAAATCATCCCGCTTCAATGTTCACTGTAACAAAGGAGGTTTCGCGATGGGATAAGATATTGAAATTCAATATTTATTTAATACTATTCTTCATTATGAAATTCAAGATGATATTCGAAAAACAAAAAAACGTCCGGTTGCATTATTCCTAAAACAACCGGACGAATTCCTGAGAAGGAAATTGAAACTAAAACAGGAAAACGGCTACGGCGATGACTGTTGTGTGGCCTCCGTTTTTCACTATACTCGACTGGGTGATGTTTCTTGTACTAACTATCTTTCCACTGATCTTAAATATTTCTTTTTTTTCATCCCAGCTCTCGTCAATATTAAAATCAATGCCAAGAGTAGAAGCTAGCATGGCAGCGGCAAGGTCTTCTGCATGGTCGCCGGCCTGACGCCCCGTTTGACCGAAAGCATGGTATTCACTTATATAACCGTAAGTATTCCGGTCTGTTGGGATGGCACAGCCAACTGAAGCAGCCAGCAAACGCCGGGGCTCATCACTGCTGCAACGACTCAGGACGCAATAAGTAATCGCCCCAGGCTTCAGCTCCTTAAGACCCTCCCCCCGGGAAATGACCCGGCAACCGGGTGGCAATATACTTGATACCTGAACAAGATTGCACTTCTCAATCCCGGCATCTCGAAGGGCCAGTTCAAATGAGTGAAGCTCCTCCTTGTGTGTCCCCACACCTTTTGTAAAAAATATTTTTTTTGGGACAAGGCTATTCAATTTGTTCGACTCCTTAGCGTATTTTCTTCTGAACTCCACAAGGACCGTTCAATACCACTTCGAAATTTATTCAAAATATCGACAAAATCCGTGGGCGTGCTAACATATCGTTATCGATAAGTCCAGCATTATGTTTCCGACATAACACAAATATATTTACATTTAATATCAAGCAGTTAAAGAAGGTGCGGCTGTTTTGTCTTCCTCAGTATCAAAAAAACAAAGTCTGAAAACCCCATCAGCATAATAAAGATAGGAAAAATGCCGGATCCAGTCACCCAGCGTGATGGTGTATTTTCGACGGCCATTGACGTCAAACTCCTTCATGACCGGCTTGTGACAATGCCCCAAGATCACAGCGTCCACATCTCCTCGGATCTTTAATGCGGATAAGGCATGCAAAATCTCCGAAAGTTTGTCTTCTGAAGTCCTAAACATTCCCCTGCTTGCCGCCGAACTTAAGCCGGCTATTTTCCAGAGAAAAGAAAGGGGCATCCGACGCTGTAGCTGATAAATCAGACGGCTTCTCAGTAATTTTCGGAGCAGGAGGTATTTTATATTGCTTCTGTCCGCCGTATCGCCATGAGAAAAAAGTACTCTGTGATCATCAAGAGCCAATATCCCCCATTCGCTAAAGACCTCCATATCCAGTATCCGGGTAAAATAATCGGAAAGAAAGAAATCATGATTTCCTTCCGCAAAATGCACGCGGATCCCACGTTTGCGTATCGCCGTCAATGCATTGATAACCGGCAGAAATTCCGGATAGACTTCCGCCCCCCGACAGAACCAGAAATCGAAAAAGTCTCCTCCTATATAAAGATCATCCACGGGAATTAGTTCAAATGCCGGCGGTTCCGCATTCGAAGGGGTGCCGCAATCGGAAGGATGCACCAGCAATGAAAGAAATTTCAACAGTTTCTGATAATTAAAATCATCGCTGTTCTTTAAGTGGGCATCGGCAATGAACAAGGCTTTCATTAAAATGGAACTTTCATTTAGACTGTTATTTTTCTGCAGGTGAATAAATTCCGCAAAAAGTGTTTTCCCTTAGCACAAAGGGCAATCCCGAAAAAGATGATTTTTACGTATTCTTCTCATCCGTCTTTCATTCCAAAACATCCGCTTCATAATCATATATTAATCTTGACACTGGTGCAGATCTTTCGTTACAGATGGCTCGGGAAATAGCTAAATAAACATTATATCGGAGGATTAATTTGACTGGGACTATTGCCAATACGGGGGCGATTGTTGCGGGGACTCTGGTTGGACTGACCTTGGGAAAACGTTTGCCTGAACGTTTTAAGGCGATAATTATGCAGGCAATCGGACTTGCAGTAATTCTTATGGGACTTCAAATGGCCTTCACGGCAAAAGACATTCTTCTTGTTACCGGCTGCCTGTTGGCGGGGGGAATCACAGGAGAGGGACTCAAAATCGAACAACGTGTCGAATCTTTCGGCCAATGGCTGAAATCCCGTTTTAAGTCCTCTTCTTCAACTTTCGTTCAAGGCTTCGTTTCCGCTTCCCTGCTTTACATCACCGGTGCAATGGCAATCGTGGGATCGATCCAGGATGGAACGATCGGAGACCCCCGCACCTTATACTTCAAATCCCTACTCGATGGCATATCGGCAATTGCCTTCTCAGCCACCATGGGAATCGGCGTCATTTTTTCCGCTCTTTCCGTCTTTGTGGTTCAGGGAAGCATCACCTTGCTCTCTTCATCTCTCCTCTTCCTTCAGGAACCCAAAATTCTTTCGGCTATAAACTCCACTGGAGGAATTATCATCATGGGTATCGGAACCAACATACTTGAAATGACGAAAATCCGTATCGGCAATTTTATCCCCGCACTTCTTTATACAATTTTATGGGCTTATTTTTATAATTAGTAAAGAGTCGCTATTTTTTTGCCAAGGCGTTATAAATGAGACCCGAAATCTCAAAAGCCGTTTGGGGCCCACGCAGAATAGCAATACCCTCTTCTCGCGCTTTTTCAACAACACTCGCTTCCACCTGAAGGTTGCGGGGGATGATGATTGCCACAGCATCCTTCAGTTTTGCGACTCCGAGTATGTTGATATGCCTTTGCATTGTAATCCAGACTGAATCTTCCTCGATATTGGCGATGGCATCCGAAAGAAGGTCCGACGTGTAACCGGTTTTTACGTCCCGCTCCATGTTGATGTTATCTGTTATGGCTTCAAAACCTAAAGTATCGACTAATTGGGCAAGGGTCATAGTTTCTCTTCCTCATTTCCTTCCGTGCGATAATAAGCAAACAAGCCCTTATATTTATCTGCTGTTCTTCTTTTCCGAATCATCTGCCGCCATTACAGGTGGAACAATACGAGCCAGATAGAGGATTTCCTGGGCCAGTATTTTTATCCGATCTCGCAACTTGATAACACAGTCCGTCTCAAAGGCAATACCCCGAATGATATCCTCCGCCAAAGCTCTGCAACTAGGAGATCCACAGGCGCCGCAATCGAGCCCGGGAAGTTCCTTGGTAATTTGATCGAGCCTTTCCATTTTCACCAATGCCTTGGCGACATCTTCGTCCAAAGTCATAATGGGTCTCGGCATTATGGGTTCCGTAAATTCGAAGTGTCCTTTTTCGTACATGTCAAGAAGTTCTTCGTCGCTGTAATAGGACGGTTGTTCCCCGGAACGTGTTATAAGTTCCCTTAGATGGACTCTGCCGACAAAACTGTTCGGTATGTTAAGTGGTCCGCCGACACAGCCTGCATTACAGGCCTTCAACTCGATGAAATCGACATCCTGCATTTCACCTCGCTCTATTTCCTCAAGAAGACTTATGACATTATGAGAACCGCTCACCGCCAATGTGGTCCCAACACCAATACTTTTGGGTTCACCGGTTAGATATCCCCAAGACATGCCACTTTTCGTCGCTTTATGCATACGACGCCCTTCCGCAGATGAGTTGTCCTTATCGGAAGTTCCCTTGTGCAGGTTTCTGATGATTTCCCTGTATATAAGGTTTGCCGCGATCACACCATTTACGGCGGAATGCTTCGTCGTGATCGGCTGCCTCATTTCCGTTACCTTCGCGGGACATGGCGAAATAAAGATGGCGCCGATCTCATCATAGGCTATACCTGTCTTTTTAACCGCCTCATCCTTGGCAATTCGCGCAGCTATCTCCATTGGAGAGAGGACCTGCGTGGTTTGCTCCAGAAGGCCCGGGAACTTGATCTGCATCAGTCTGAGAACTGCGGGGCAGGAAGTTGAGAAGATTGGTTTTTTGTATCCGTTCTTCAGAAGTTTTTGACGGACGATGAAAGCGACAATCTCAGCGGCCAGGGAAACTTCAAATACCTCATCGAAACCGATATTTAAGAAGGCTTGAAGAATGTCTTCAATTTTCTCGCCCTCCCTGAATTGTCCAAAAAATGAAGGGTCAGGCAATGCAATGTTGTATTTGTAATCTGAAAGTTTTTCCAGGGTATCGCTATGCGCATACTTAGCGTGGTGGGGGCAGCTGATTATGCATTCGCCGCAATCTATACACCTCTCACTCATGATAGCGGCTTTCCCATCATGGACGCGGATCGCCTCCGTCGGGCAGTGCTTGATGCAGTTTGTGCATCCAATGCAACGTTTAACGTTGAGCCTCACGGAATGAAAATATTGCGGCATTTTCTCACCTACCTATGCATAAGCCTTGGAAGTAAAGTAAACTTTCGCCTTAAGTTTTGTACCTTTACTAACTTTGGACTCGACAGAAAGCTCATCGGAACATTGTTTTATATTAGGCAGCCCCATCCCGGCACCAAAACCCATCTCTCTTATTTCATCGGACGCTGTAGAGTAACCTTCCTGCATAGCCAAATCAATATCTGGAATTCCGGCGCCCACATCCTCGGTCTGAACGGATATGGCTTCAGGATCAACATGCACCTCAAGCTGTCCGTAGCTGGCATGTATTACAACATTCATGGCAGCCTCATAAATAATTATAGCCACCCTTTTTATAATGTCCTGCCTGAGCCCCAATTGCTGTAAAGTCGATTTCACTTTTGATGCAGACTCTCCGGCCATAAAGAAATCTTTTTCCCCTATGGGAAATGCCAATGTGATCTGAGGAGGGCAAGATTCACTATCCACCATTGGTTTCCAATCTCCACTATCCGGATTTATTTTTCCCACTGGCACCTTTTGTATAAAGTCGGCCGCAAACCTCGAATATCAGAAGATTAGTAGTTAAAAGTGGAATTCCGTTCAGTTGGGCATTGGCAATTATCGTTTCGTCCGGTTTTTTTCCGGCAACAAATACGACGCCGCTCGCATCCATGATATGGGCCGTATGGACAACATGGGCATTCAATAATGACGTGATAAGAAGCGAGCATGGTTTGATATGTAGGAGCATTTCACTTATTAGATCGCAAGCGAAACATCCCTTTATTTCGTGGTCAAGGCAGTCGTCCCCGCAAATTAATTGTGCTTCCAGGATTTCTTGTACGTCTCTTATTTTCATATTTTATGTCCATCAGTTGCCTGTTTAGGCAGAGGATCATTTCTTTAGCGCAAGACCCGACAAGCCGATATGGCATTTATTTTATTAAACTTAAGTTATTGTGATGAAATAAACTTTCCGTACCATTTCTTGGAAAGTTCACTTTATAAAGTATCCTCCGGCCATTGTCAACAACATCAGACTCTCTTTTTGAGAGGTATAAATAATCATCAAATAAATTAATTAATAAATTAATTGACTAAGCCGAAAATTGGTAGTAAAGATGCCCGCAAAAAGGGGCTTTTTTCATAGTCGCCTGCAGCGGGCGCACCGGGGGAAAGGGGAACAGTCCGCAAGAGGTTCCGTCGATGATCAGGGAATTCCGCTGTGATTTACACGTTCACACCTGTCTTTCGCCATGTGCTGATCTCGATATGTATCCCCGGGCTATCGTCGCGATGTCTCTTGCGCGGCGTCTTGATGTAATAGCAATCTGTGACCATAACGCATCTGAAAACGTCCCGTATGTGATCAAGGCAGCGGAAAAGACCGGATTAACCGTGCTTGCTGGCATGGAAATCATGAGCTGCGAAGAGGTGCATGTTCTTGCGCTCTTTGACAACATGGAAAATCTTTACACATTGCAGGACTTTGTTTATCGGCATTTGCCTGGAGAAAACGACGAGGAGCGTTTTGGGTGCCAAGCCATCGTCAACGAGCATGATGAAGTGGAAAGATTGAGCGAAAAACTCCTTATCGGGGCGACAGAGCTTTCTCTTCAACAAGTTGTAGAAAAGATTCATAGCCTCTATGGACTTGCCGTAGCCGCTCACATTGACAGAGAAAGCTTCGGCATCCTTGGACAGCTAGGGTTCATCCCCAAGGGTCTCCCCTTAGATGCTCTCGAAATATCACACCGGATAAGGCTTGCCAAAGCCCGTCGCCTTTACCCTGAACTTGCAAGTTTTGCCTTCATCGCATCTTCCGATTCGCATTTTATTTCCGACATCGGAAAAGGAATAACCAAGGCATTTTTGAAAGAAGCAACTACATCGGAGTTGAAGATGGCATTTCAAAGCAAAGGCGGCCGCTATATCTCGGAGCAATAATGTGCTGGAACTGGCGCTTCACATTTTAGACATCGTTGAAAACTCCATCCGTGCCGAGGCTAATCTAGTCCGCATTCTGATCCGGGAAGATCGTTCAAAGGATCTTTTCCTAATGCAGATCAAGGACAATGGACGTGGAATGACGCCCGAAGAACAAAAAAAGGCACTGGACCCGTTCTATACAACGAAAAAAGTCAGGCGGATCGGTTTGGGACTCCCCATGCTCTCAAACGCGGCAGAAAGAACGGGAGGTAAAATGACACTTAGTTCCAGGCCGGAAGCGGGAACTACGGTTACAGCGAAGTTCGGTCTTTTTCACATCGATCGTCAACCCCTGGGAGACATCGCATCTGCACTTATTGCTATTATTGTTGGAAATCCCGGCATCGACATCATTTATAAGCATGAAGTTAACAGCAGGGAATACCTGCTCGATACAAGAGATATTAAAAAAGCATTAGAGGATATTCCGCTGAATCACCCTGAAGTCACAAGTTTTCTCCGCGAGAGCATTAAGGAGGGATTGAAAGACATCGGGGCGGCGTTATAACATCCCCTAAGAGAGGAGAAGTTCCATGGAGAACGACAACAGCGAGTTACTCAAAGAGTTTACGGCTGAACAAGTGGCAAAACTGGACGAGATCATTGCTCGTTACAAGGGAAAGCCTGGCGGTCTTATTCCAACTCTGGAAGAGGCTCAGGTAGTTTTGGAATACCTTCCTCTGCCAGTCCAAAAGAGGATCGCCGAAGGGCTCAATCTGCCGTTGGCGCAAGTCTACGGTGTCGTTACGTTTTACTCTTTCTTTACAATGGAACCGCGAGGGCGCCATACTGTGAGGGTTTGCCTGGGCACAGCCTGCTACTGTCGCGGAGGAAAGGCCATCGCGGAGAGTATGGAAAAGGAGTATCAAATCGGAGAGGGAGAAACTACGGAAGACAGACGCTTTACATATGAGACGGTCCGCTGCCTTGGAGCATGTGGGCTTGCCCCGGTTATAGTGGTGGATGATAACGTCCATGGTCGGATCAAGGCGCAGAAGATGAAATCGGTTCTTGATAATTATGAATAACAACCGGGCGTACCGGATTTAGGCAGCGGGACAGGGAAAGAAAGATCACCGGAATATTCAGGCGCTTTCCCTTCATCCTGAATCCTTAAACTTTAAGGAAGAGGTAAACAAAATGGCAAAATTGAAAATTCAAGATCTCAAGAAGATCAAGGAGAAGGTACAGTCCCAGACGGCCTTGCGAGAGGGTGGACAGCGGGCAAAGGTCACCGTTCACATGGGCACCTGCGGCATCGCCTCAGGCGCGGGCAAAGTGCTCAACGCCCTGATGCGCGAGATCGAAGAGTCTGCCGTGACTGATGTCAGTGTTACCACGTCGGGTTGCATGGGGCTTTGCAGTAGAGAGCCTCTGGTGACAGTCGAGCTGGTCGGCAAAGAACCCATCAAATATGAAAAGATGGATGAAATGAAGATGCGGCAGGTGTTCAAACGCCATGTCATGGAAGGAGAAGTTCAGACACCCTTTGTCCTCGCAAAAGGCGCCGAGATCGTTCGCTAGGGGGCGGGGGGCTTGATGCCCCCAATTGTGGAATCCATTTCAGAGGAGGAACAGAATTAATGAAAGTTTTTCGCTCGCATTTACTGGTCTGCGGAGGCACCGGGTGCCACGCATCGGGCAGTATTGCCGTCAAGGAGGCCCTTGTCGACGAGCTCAATAAGCGCAACCTGTCGGATGAAATCAAGGTCGTAGAGACTGGTTGCAACGGCTTCTGCGCCATGGGGCCCATCATGGTCGTCTACCCTGAGGGCATTGTCTACATGCAGGTCAAGACAGAGGACGTTCCCGAACTGGTCGAAGAGCACTTCATCAAGGGACGACCACTAGAAAGGCTCTTCTACAAGGAGCCGGGCAAGGAAGAAGGAATTCCCACCATGCAGGAAATTCCCTTCTTTGCAATGCAGGATCTCCGGGTGCTGCGCAATCGCGGCCTAATCGACCCGGAAAACATCGAAGAATACATCGCCCGGGACGGTTATGCCGGTATGGCCAAAGCCCTATCCGAAATGACACCCGAACAGATCGTCGAAGAAGTACTCAAATCGGGTCTGCGCGGTCGTGGCGGAGGAGGATTTCCGACAGGACTCAAGTGGCAGTTCGCCCAGCGATCACCCGGTGATGTAAAGTACGTTCTCTGCAACGCCGACGAAGGCGATCCCGGAGCCTTTATGGACCGGAGCGTCCTTGAGGCCGATCCGCATGCTGTTCTCGAGGGAATGGTAATCGCCGCCAAGGCAATCGGCTCAAATAAAGGTTATATATACTGCCGTGCCGAATATCCACTTGCTATCCACAGGCTCAACGTAGCCTTGGCTCAGGCCCGCGAGATGGGACTCCTCGGCGAAAACATTCTGGACACGGGTTTCAATTTCGACATTGAGATCTACCAGGGCGCAGGCGCCTTTGTCTGCGGCGAAGAAACAGCGTTGATGACTTCCATCGAAGGCAAGCGCGGCATGCCCAGACCGAGACCGCCATTTCCTGCAGTCTCCGGCCTGTGGGCTAAGCCCAGCGTGCTCAACAACGTGGAGACCCTGGCCAACATAGGCCAGATCATGCTGCGTGGCGGCGATTGGTATGCCAGCGTAGGTACAGAACGTTCCAAAGGGACGAAAGTATTCGCTCTCACAGGCGACGTCAATAACGTTGGCCTCGTGGAAGTCCCAATGGGGACTACCCTGGGAACGATCATCCACGATATCGGCGGCGGCATACCCGGCGGCAAAAAGTTCAAAGCGGCTCAATTGGGAGGCCCTTCCGGTGGTTGTATCCCCATTCAGCATCTCAATGCCCCGGTTGACTATGAAAAAGTAGCCGAGTTGGGTGCTATTATGGGTTCAGGCGGTCTCATAGTTATGAATGAAGATAAATGTGCTGTCGATATGGCGCGTTTCTTCATGGATTTCTGTAAGGAAGAATCATGTGGAAAGTGTACACCCTGCCGCGAAGGAACAAAGCGGATGCTTGAGATCCTGACCAACATCTGCAATGGACAGGGCAAGGAAGGCGACATCGAGCTGCTCGAACAGATGGCCTACACAATGAAGGATGCCGCCCTGTGTGGCCTCGGCCAAACGGCGCCCAATCCTCTATTGTCGACACTTCGTTATTTCCGGGATGAATATGAGGAACACATCCGCGACAAGAAATGTCGTGCCGCCGTCTGCTCGGCCCTCTTTAAATCGCCCTGTCAACATACCTGTCCTATCGGTATGGACATCCCATCTTACATTGCACTTATCCGTAACGACCGTTTGACGGACGCTTACAAGATACTGCTAAAAACGAATCCTTTCCCGTCGGCTTGCGGTCGGGTCTGCGACCACCAGTGTATGACCAAGTGCCGTAGAGGGCTCTTGGATGAACCGGTTTCCATCAAATTCCTGAAGCGCTACATCACTGACCAGGCACCAAGACCCGAAGTTAAACCGGTCAGCGTCACCCGGAAGGAAAAGGTCGCCGTAATCGGAGCAGGACCTGCGGGCCTTACCTGCGCGAGAGATTTGGCTCTGCGCGGTTACAGCGTCAAGGTGTTCGAAGAGCTTCCCACGCCGGGCGGCATGCTGAGCTGGGGAATCCCGTCTTATCGTTTGCCGAGGGAAACACTCAATAATGAGATCGATGACATCCGCAAGCTCGGTGTTACGATTCAGTGCGGGGTCCGTGTTGGACGAGACATATCTTGGGATGCAGTAAACAAAGATTTTGATGTTGTTTATCTTGCTCCTGGCGCACACAAAAGCCAGAGGATGGGCATCGAAGGTGAAGATATTAAAGGCGTATGGGGTGGAGTCGAGTTCCTGCGCGATTTCAACATGAACGAAGCGGCCTGGACCGGTAAAGAAAAATCTCTGGGTTCCAGGGTTGCCGTCATCGGCGGCGGAAACTCCGCTATCGATGCCGCCCGGACTGCCCAGCGCCTTGGAGCTGACGTAACTATCCTTTATCGACGACTTCGGGAGGACATGCCAGCTGCCCCGGAAGAAATCGTGGCGGCTGAACACGAGGGGATCAAAATTGAGTATCTTATTGCACCCCTCCGCGTTGTCGGAGCTGACGGAAAGGTCACAGGTATCGAGTGCCAGCGGATGAAACTCGGTGATTTCGATTCAAGCGGTCGTAAACGGCCCGTACCCATCGAGGGTTCCGAGTTTACCCTTGCTGTGGATACCGTCATCGCCGCAATCGGCCAGACGCCTGATCTAAGCTTCGTGCCAGCAGAAAGTGGAGTCAGCATTAACAAGTGGTCAACCTTTGAAATGGCTACCAACGGTTTCCGCTCTGAAACAACAAATCCAAAATTCTTTGCCGGCGGCGACGCTGTAACCGGTCCCAGCACGGTCATCAAGGCTATCGCAGCAGGTCATCAGGCTGCTGATGATATTGATGCATCAATCCGGAAGAAGAATGGCGAACCGGCTTGGACACCTCCTGCAGAAGAAGAAATCTCCATCCCCTTCATCATCGATGAGGAAACCGAGGAATGTCCAATGGCCCAGATGCCCGAGTTAGAAGCGTCTTTCAGAAAGGCCAATTTCCAGGAAGTCGAACTCGGCTATACGAAGGAACTCGCTATGAAGGAATCTACCCGCTGCCTGCGCTGCGATGCGGAAATTTGATCCTATAATTTCAACGAATCGACGGCACTCCGACGGCTGCTAATCAGCCACGCAGCGGCAACGAGCCGAGGGTGCTTAACGATAGCAGAAAGGGAGTATTAATGATGTTAAACGTGACAATCGACAACCAAAGCGTGCAGGTTGAACCTGGAACAACCATCCTGCAGGCGGCAAAAAAACTGGGGATCAAGATCCCAACGCTCTGCGCCTATCAAGAGCTGGATCACCACCCCGGCGCCTGCCGCGTCTGTGTCACCGAGGTAGAAGGCATTAAAAGCCTGGTGGCCTCCTGTGTTTATCCCGTAAACGACAACATGGTCGTGCACACCAATACCGAACGGGTCCGTATGGCTCGTCGCATGATAATTGAATTGCTTCTTTCCAATCACCCCACCGAATGCAACCACTGCATCCGCAACGGCAATTGTGAACTGCAGAAGGTGGCCGAATTCGCCGGGGTAAGAGAAGTACGTTTTCCCTACCCGGAATTTCCGAAGGAAGGCATGATCGACATGTCGAGTCCTTCGATCGTGCGCGACAGCCGCAAGTGCATCCACTGTCACCGTTGCGTTACCGTCTGCGAAAAGGTGCAGACGGTAAATGTGCTGACACCTTCCTGGCGCGGCAGCGATGTCAAAGTTGCTCCTGCATTTGATTTACCTCTTCTCGAAACTAACTGTATCGCCTGCGGGCAGTGCGTCATGGTATGCCCTGTGGGTGCCCTCTATGAAAAGGACGACGTGGACCAGGTATGGAAGGCCCTTGAAGATCCGACAAAGCATGTCGTGGTTCAAGAAGCACCGGCGGTGCGCGCGACCTTGGGTGAAGAATTCGGCATGCCTCCGGGAAGCCTGGTGACCGGGAAAATGATCGCAGCCTTGAGACGCTTAGGGTTTGACAAGGTTTTCGATACCAACTTCGCCGCCGACCTTACAATTATGGAGGAAGGCACTGAGCTTTTAAACAGGGTAAAATCTGGCGGCAAGCTCCCGATGATCACCTCCTGCAGCCCTGGATGGATTAAGTTCTGCGAGCATTTCTATCCGGATCTGCTGGATCATCTTTCCACATGTAAATCACCACAGCAGATGTTCGGCGCCATGGCGAAGACTTATTATGCCAAGACAGCCGGAATCGATCCCAAGGATATTGTCGTCGTTTCCATTATGCCCTGTACGGCGAAAAAGTTTGAATGCCAACGACCTGAAATGTGCGCATCGGGATTCCGCGATGTGGATTACGTCCTTACTACGCGGGAACTTGGCCGGATGATTAAGGAGGGGGGGATAGACTTTGTCAACCTTCCAGATGAAACATTTGATGCCCCCATGGGCGAGTATACCGGTGCAGCAACCATTTTCGGCGCCACGGGCGGCGTTATGGAAGCGGCCTTAAGAACTGTTTATGCCGTTGTAACGGGCGAAAATCTGCCGGACCTGAATATCACACCGGTGCGTGGCTTGGAAGGAGTGAAAGAAGCGGCTCTTGAAGTCGGCGGACTGGGCAAGGTCAAAGTAGCAGTTGCTCATGGAATGGGCAATGCCAGAAAGATTCTTGACAAGATCCGTGCAGGTGAGGCTGACTGGGCCTTTATTGAGTTCATGACCTGTCCCGGTGGTTGTATCGCCGGAGGCGGCACCCCGATCCCGACAACAAACGAGATAAGAGGACTGCGTTCACAGGCTCTATATACGGACGACTGCGAGGTACAGGCAAATAGACAATCTCATGAAAACAAATCGATCAAGAAGGCCTATGAGTCCTTCCTGGGAGAGCCCAACGGAGAGCTTTCGCACAAGCTTCTTCACACTCATTACACAAAGCGTGGGATAGATTTGCCTCACAAAGATGTGAAGCTAGGCGGAACTGAGGCGCCTGAGCATCATCATGAACCGTTGAAGCAGGAAGTTCATTAATTACATGGGGGTTTGATCGACTGATCAAACCCCCTTTTTATTCTAGTTTATTGGAATCGCGGACTGGTATATTCAGGCCGTATATTCCTTCATCCAGCATTTTTATCGGCTTTTCCCAATCCCTTAAAAATCAATCATACAAAGCCGGCCAAGCAAACGAACTAACCGGCAACATTTTCATCTTTACCTTCTTTCCTTTTTTCTATAATGATCATTTTTCCCTTATGCCATACCCGACAATCTATTTAAAGTCTCATTGACAACCCATGATTTTACGTGGTAAAAAAGTGTTAA
>MVQR01000012.1 GCA_002067815.1 Syntrophus sp. PtaB.Bin001
GAAACGGCGCAGAAAATCGGCCAGTATGTTTCCCGTCTGGTTCAGGACGGCGATACGATTCAGGTGGGGTTCGGCATTCTTCCCAATGAAATCATGGCCAACCTCGGCACCAAGAAGCATCTGGGAGTACATACGGAACTCCTCAGCGACGGCCTGATCAATCTCATGAAACTCGGTGTGATCGACAATTCCCGAAAAATGCTGAACCGGGGAAAGACGATCGCCACCTTCTGCATGGGAAAAAGAGAAGCCTATGAATATATCCACGACAATCCTTCCATTTCCTTCCGCACCATCGATTATACCAACGATCCCCTCGTCATCGCCCAGGAAGACAACATGGTGGCCATCAACAGCGCCCTGGAAATCGATCTGACGGGGCAGGCCACCTCAGAATCCATAGGCAGCATTTTTTACAGCGGCATCGGCGGCCATCAGGATTTCATGCGCGGAGCAATCATGGCACGCAATGGGAAGACAATCCTGACCCTGCAAGCGACGGCACTGGACGGCAGCGTTTCCCGCATTGTTCCCGTTTTGTCCGAAGCGGCGGGAGTCACGCTGAACCGGGGCGATGTGCGATATGTAGTTACGGAATTCGGGATTGCTTACCTTCACGGTAAAACGATTCGTGAAAGGGCCATGGACCTAATTGCCATCGCTCATCCGAAGTTCAGGCCCTGGCTTCTGGAAGAAGCGAAAAAACGGGGGCTCATTTACCGCGACCAGGCTTTCATTCCCGGGGAAAAAGGCGAATATCGGGAATATCTCGAAGCATACCGGACAACTGCGGGGGGATTACATATCCTGTATCGCCCCTTTAAAATCAGCGACGAACCTCTTTATAAAGATTTCGTTTATGCCCTGTCCGACGTCAGCATCTATCGCCGCTTCTTTTCCGGACGCCTGGACATGCCCCACGAGCGGATACAGGATATGGTAATCGTTGACTATTCTAAAGAAATGGCCATCTGCGCGGTAATTGCCCAGGACAAAAAAGAAGTGATCGTAGGCGTCGGACGATACTACATCGATGAAAGCTCTCATTCGGCCGAAATCGCCTTTGCCGTCCGCGATGCCTATCAGAGAAAAGGCATCGGTTCAGGCTTGCTTGCCTACCTCACGTATCTGGCTAAAAGGCAGGGACTCCTCGGTTTTACCGCTGAAGTGCTCTCGAGCAACGAGCCGATGCTTCATACCTTCGCCAAGGGAGGCTTCGACATCTCCAAAAAATTGGAGAGCGGAATCTATAAATTGGAATTGGCCTTCAAGGATTGACCGGCCATGTGCAGCGGCCTGAGTCATAACGCTAAGGCTCGTAATCATTACATATAACCACATTGCTATTGCCTGTTTACTAAAGCTTACGGACCGAAGTAAAGATATACAGAAACTTTACAATAACCTGTCAAACGAACTGAATGGGGGTGCGAGTGCTCATGATAGAAATGCCGATCAGCAAAGCTTTCACGCTGGTGGAACCGGGCCCGGTTGTCTTCGTTACAACAAATGATGGCAAGAAGAACAACATAATGACAATCTCGTGGACCATGGTGATGGATTTTACGCCGAGGTTTGCCATAACCACCGGACCATGGAACCATTCCTATGCCGCACTTCGAAAATCGAAGGAATGTGTAATTTCAATTCCCACCGTTGACCTGCTGGACAAAGTTGTTGGAGTGGGAACATGTTCCGGCGCCGACACAGACAAATTTGAAAGGTTCGCACTAACTCCTGTGGAGGGAAAACTTGTCAGGTCGCCCTTGATTGAGGAATGCCTGGCGAATATCGAATGTAAAGTTATTGATATCATTGCAAAACACAATATTGTGGTACTTGAAGGCGTCGCTGCATACTTTGACAATTCACGAAAAGAGAAGCGAACCGTTCACGCAGTCGGCGATGGAACTTTCGTAGTGGACGGGCGCAAGTTGGATCGAAGGGAAATGATGAAGTCAAAGCTTCCAGACGGTATCTAATCTATTGTTTTAAAACCTAATGACCATCCTTGAAGCGGTTTCCGGATTGCTTCATTCAGTATGCTGTTTAAAAAATTATGCTGATCTTCAAGCTGTTGAAACGATGACGGTGGTAAAGGACGGCTTTTACCTTATCAGAAGCACCTGACCCGATTGTATCAAAGGTTTTTTAAGCTTGTTTTTGGCCATCAAATGACTTATAGGCACACCGACGCGTTGGGCGATATCCGACAACGTGTCCCCGTTCCGAACTTTGTATCTGGCGGCAGCAACGGCCGTTCTCTTTGATGGAACATACGCTTTCCTGGTTGATGGGGGCAACGCTTTCAATTGTGTGGGCTTTTCAGCCGGCGAGTCAGGGCTGTCCAACGTAAGTTTACCAAAATATTGTGGATATTTTTCGTAAACTTCAACCGCTGCCAGAAATTCGCAGTAGTAATTCATCGAAGCATATCCGAAAAGAGGACTGCTATGTTCACTGATAATTACCGGCAGGTCTGAGCCATGAAGTTTCTGTGCACGCAGCATTCCATTGCAGCCGTGATTGTATGCTGTAATGGCCAGCGGCCATGTGCCCAGTGCCCGGTAGTTATCCTTCAATAAATGCGCTGCCGCCTCCGTTGACCGCACAGCATCCAGCCGCTCATCCACCTTGCGGTTAATCTTCAGGTAAGACTTGCCTGTCCCGGAGACGAACTGCCATACACCCAGTGCCCCTGCCTTGGACCTTGCATTCTGAAATGACGATTCGATGAGTGGCAGTAATGCCAGTTCCGTCGGTATACCGTGTTTTGCCATGATCTCGCGGAACTTCTCAACATAGCGCCCCGATCGAATGATTCCGTCACGGAACCGCTCCTTGATCCCGGCTTGTTGGTGAATGTTGGAAAGCAGGCCATCAATAAGATCCGCAGACAAAGAAAGACCTTGTGCAGCAATACTTTTAGATATTGAAGCTGCCCTGGGAGTCAGTGCACAAGGCTTGTTCAGATTGGATCTGATTTCCTGAAGGGCATTTTCAATCTCGGTGATTTTCGCATCCAGTGTTGCCTCGGTAGCCACATCGTAGATCAGGTTTACATATATTCGGTCATGAATGATAATGTCATCGGCTCCATACTGCACATAAACCTTCTTCCAGAAATCAATGCGTTGCTCCAGTCCCCGGCTGTTCAATGCAGGGTTGCCGGCGCAGGCAGGTGAAACAAAAAAAATCAAGAACAGAAGGATTAATGTCACTGGAAATCCCATATCGCTTTTTCCAATTGCGGCAAAGCTGTGCAAGGCAGAAATCATCTAAGTTGCTTCATCTTAATCATAATTTTTTAGACTTACCCAATCACGGCGTCATTGTAACGGCCATGCAGGATAAATACCACTCAAGCCCTTCCAATACCGGCTGTGCACCTGAATAACAGGCTTTAACACCCTCTCGACGGCCACCGGGTTTGCCCCCTCAGCCATATCAGCATAACTTGTATAGGATAATCCGGCCAGCTCCTTCAGAACCGCTTTTACAGAATCTCGCAGCCCTTTGAGATCATAACCTCCTTCAAGGGTCATCACTACCCTGCCGCTACAGCAGGATGCGGCGATATCCATGATTAAACGAGTCAATCCGGCAAATCCTTTCGGGGATACTTTCATACCGCCCAGAGGATCTCCGAAGTAGATGTCAAAGCCGGCCGAAACCAGAATTAGGTCGGGTTTAAAATCAGAGGCAACAGGTTTAAGTATCTTTTCAAAAATGGCTGCATATTCTCCATCGCCGTATCCTGTGCGCAGAGGGACATTTACTGTAAACCCCCTACCCTGATTTTTGCCGACTTCGTCATAGGAACCGGTGCCGGGATAGAAATGTGATTGGTGCGTGGAAAAATAGAGGATGGACGGATCGGAATCAAAGGAATGCTGAGTGCCGTTTCCGTGATGAAGGTCCCAGTCGGCGATAAGAATCCGTTTGAGATGAAGGGCGGTCTGCGCGAATCTCGCGCCGATGGCCACATTGTTGAAAATACAAAACCCTTTGCCCTGGTTGAACTCGGCATGATGGCCCGGTGGTCTCACCAAGGCGAAGGCGTTTTCCAGTTTCCCGGAGACCACCATGGAGATTGCTTCGCACAGTCCTCCGGCAGCCAGCAAAGCCGCTTTGTATGACCCGGGAGAAGTGACCGTATCGAGATCCAGCATGCTGAATTTCTTCTGAACGGTAGCGGCAACCATCTGCACATAACCCGGAGAATGGATAAGCTGAAGCTCCTCCGTCGTAGCCTCTCGCACCGGCACGTCGAAAAATCGGCCCTCCATGTCGGAATCTTCAAGCATGTCATAGATGACTTCAAGTCTGCGGGGGCTCTCCGGGTGTCCAAAGCCGGTATGATGATCCATATACCTTACATCTCTTACAATGCCCGTCTTTACCATTATCCTCTCCCGTTTAAACAAAGGTCTATAGACGTTCGGCTGTTGAATACTGTCGGCGGTCCGGTATCTGCTGACCGGGCTGACTTGAGTCTGACTGGTTTAATTATTCAATAGGATAACAGAAAACCGCTAATTATCAACGAATGCTTCATTTTGAAAAGAAATCCGTTTGAAATAATATGGCTCTGCTCGTCACGGAATTAGAGTTTATGTACAGTTTATGCATAGGAGTCTTTGCTGTGAAGGTGAAAAGAGAGGGAAGTGGATGGCTGAATCGTACACGTATCTTCTTCTACCGGCTTCGATTCAAGTCATATATAACTTTTTAATTGACATCTTTCAAAGGAGAAAAACCATGATGGAGGAACAAACCGTAGGTCAAACAATCGTCGTTACGGACGATGTTGTTAAAATTCTTTGCGGATCTGTCCAATCGGTACTTTCGAGTACAATAAACAGTGATATATCCATCTCACCGATGGTAAAGGAACTTGAAAACACCTGCTTGAGACCTGACATCGGTTGTTTTGTCCTTTTCCAGGGCGACTTTTCCGGGTTGATAATTATCAATTTCACCAAAGAGGCGGCCATGGAGATTTACAGGAATTACATGATAGGAATGGGCATGCCTGAGGACGACTTGGCGCGAAACCACACTTCAGATGAAGTAGCCGGCAGCCTTGGCGAACTGTTGAATCAATGCGTCGGCAAGTTTCGATTGGATCTGGAAAGCAAAACCGGTATCTTTGTGAGTCAGAATCAGCCTAAAATGCTGGTGGTCAACGAGTCGGTACAGATCGCCATCGAAATGGGAATCAAGAGGCAGCAATTACGACAGATATCTTTCAAGACGGTCAGCGGCAACCGTTTTTATCTTGAGGTATCGCTGCCGGAAATCAAGTTTTATTCATTGTTTGATTTTCAGAAAACCGAGATTCCCAATATCGAAGAAATGCTTGCCATGGGAAAAGGCTGATCATAATCGATTTAACGATCGCCGGTCTATCTTTCGGGGTTGTGTAATTCGAAATTTCTGTTAATACCTGCAAACGAGTTCGCACAAGTACTTTCGATAGGCATCAAATTCAAATATTAAGGTCTTACCATGAAGAGCAAACGCGACGATCTTTGGACCTTCTCCTGTAATCATCGCCATCGGAAAGATTATAGAATTTGGGTTGCCTGTTTGTCCGTCTGCCTGCTTCTCTTTTTCGCTTGGGTTAATATCTCAATTGCCGATTCCACATCATTAACCGAAGAAATAACAAAACTGAACACGCAGGATAAAGACTTCATGAAAGGATATTCCAATGCCTCGGAGGGCAAACATCGTGAAGCAATTGCGGACTTTTCACGGGTTATTTATCGGGATCAATATGATTTTGCAGCTCATTATAGGAGAGGATTGTCTTATTTAGCTGTCAATGAGTCGGACCTGGCTCTCCAGGATATCGAATATGCGATGGGCGGCATTCAAGTTGATACCAGGCGTGCTTTACCTTACAAAAGCATGAAATCAATTGCCGGCAAAGTTAACGACCCCCAAAAAATCATCCCTATCATGGACAAAGCCATCAAAGAGAATCCTGAAGATGCTGACGCATTTTATAACCGTGGGACAGCATATCTGGCGATGGGGAAGTTTGATACTGCCATAAATGATTTCAGCCAGGCTATCAATTTGAAACCACAGGACCTGGACTATCACTATAATCGCAAAGTCGCGCTAAATCGTTCAGTTGCATCTCAGCGATTGCTTCCTTCGTCGGCAACTGGACGTGGAAGCAGAAACTATTTAACAAAGGTTAAAATCATTGGAAACTCTGTTTTTGTTCCTGTGACGCTCGTAAACGACGGCAATGAAGTCGGCGTCTATCTGTTACTGGATACCGGCGCTACAAGAACGGCAATCAATACCGAAATCGCTGATCAGTTATCCATAAATTCAAGCCGGGCAAGAAGGGCGAACATGCAAGTCGTCGGAGGAAACATCCTCGAAGTGAGCGTAGTCAGGATAAGTAGTGTGAGTGTCGGACCTCATACGAAACACAATTGGGAGATTGTTGTCGTTCCTCACAAAAGTTCCGTCGCAAGATATGATGGACTGCTCGGCATGGATATATTGCGCGGGCTGAAGTATGAGGTTGATTTTGAAAAGCAAGTCATCGTCTGGAGATAGAAATCAAGATTGAGAAACGATTATTCGCTCCTCTCTCCTGTGTATCTTGTTTCCCCATAGGCATATTCTTCAATTGCACTAAGAAGAACTGCTTTTTTTATAGGTTTGATCAAATGCCCATTGCAGCCGGCATCGAGGCTCTTTTGTTTATCATCTTTATAGGCATATGCGGTCAGCGCGATAATCGGCGTCGCTTTTAGATTGTTATCTCTTTCCCATTTTCTGATCTCTCCGGTGGCGGTATAACCATCCATCACCGGCATCTGGATGTCCATGAGTACAAGATCGTATTTCCCCTTTTTAAACTTCTCGACAGCGACCTCTCCATTCTCCGCAATATCTACCCGATAAGGGTAATTTTTAAGATATGACAGGATGAGTAAACGGTTGTCATCCGAATCCTCAGCCATAAGGATACTGAGGGCTCTGTGCTTTTTGGGAACCGGCGGTGTCGTCATCGATGGTTCCAGGACAGCGGCCTTTGCCTTTCCAACTGCAGTTAGAATAATATTTTTGAGGTCCTCCCGTTTGACCGGCTTGGTCAGGTAGGCCGCGATGCCCGAGTCGCGGAATTTAACGGGATCTCCCCTCCCCAAGTCCGAGGTAAGCATGACAATTGTCAAACCTTGAATAATAGGGTCTTCCTTTATGCGTTTTGCAACGCCGAAACCATCAAGGTACGGCATATAATGATCCAGCAAAATAAGATCGTACGGCTTCCCCGACTCCTGTGCCTGTTTAATTTTCGCAATCCCTGATTCCCCGTCTTCCGCCTCAGCCGCCAAGACGCCCCATCCAGAAAGGATCTCCCGCAGAATCATTCTATTGGTAGCATTATCGTCTATGATAATTACCTGAAGTCCTTTCATCTCCACATCGTACCTTTCAGCAGGTTTTTTATATCCTTTCCTGATGCCGAAACTGGCGGTAAAGTAGACTTTAGTCCCCTTGCCTGTTTCACTCTCCATCCGGATTTGTCCCCCCATGAGTTCGACCAGATGCTTTGCTATGGACAGACCAAGCCCGGTCCCGCCATATTTGCGGCTAATTGACGAATCAACCTGCATGAATTTTTCGAAGATCATATCGATTTTCTCTTTTGGTACACCGATGCCTGTATCAGAAACCGAAAAAAGCAAATCGACCGTTTCGCCATGCTCCTCTGCAGGAAATTCAGGTTCCTTTCTTCTCACCTCGACGACTATTTCACCTTTTTCGGTAAACTTGACGGCATTTCCAATCAGGTTAACCAGAATCTGCCGTAGGCGAATCGGATCGCCGATTAGATTGACAGGCACATCGGGCAGGATATGACAGACAAGTTCAACCCCCTTGTCATGGGCTCGTATTGCCAACACCTCGCCCGTCTTTTCGACTATCTCGGCAAGGTCAAAATCGGTATTCTCAAGTTCAAGATGTCCTGACTCCACTTTTGACAAATCGAGAATATCATTAATTACATTTAAGAGATTTTCCCCTGCATTTTTGAATACTTCCACATATTTTCGCTGCTCGGGAGTTAGCGGCGTCTCTGACAGGAGTTCAGCCATGCCGAGTATGGCATGCATCGGTGTGCGTATTTCGTGGCTCATGCTCGCCAGAAAATCACTTTTTGCGCGGTTTGCAGCCTCGGCTTCTTCTTTGGCCAATTGCAATGCTTCTTCAGCCCTTTTGCGTTCGGTGATGTCCTCAATGACGCCGTCAACCCATTTAATCGCACCGTCTGCATCATATTGAGCCATTGCAGTAGCTGAGGCCCATATAGGTTCGCCGTCTTTCTTCTGAAGCTGGAGTTCCTCATCTTTAACAAAGCCGAATTGCTTGATTTTTCCTCCAAACTTCCGCATCTTTTCCGGATCCTGATATATTTTTAAAACCGGAACTTTCATGAGCTCATCAGTTGAATCATAGCCGAACATTTTAACCATGGCAGGATTTAACTGAATGAAGCACCCTTGGGAGCCGGCGGCTACTCTGTATACACCGATATTTACATTTTCGACCAGCGTTCTATATCTCTCTTCGCTTTCCTTAAGTGCGGCCTCCCGCTCTGAAAGTTTTTTCAATACTTCATTCATTTCTTCCAGCTGCCGGGTACGTTCCGCAATTCTCTTTTTCAGCTCCTCATTGAGCTTGTAGACTTCACGTTCGGCCTGTTTGCGCTCTGTTATATCCATGAAGGATAAGACGCTCTTTCTTGTTCCGGGGATCATCGCCACAGTCATGAAGATGTCTCTAATCCGTCCATCCCTGCTGATAAACCGGGTCTCATAATTCCTCGGGGCGGCTTGCGGATCGCCTATTCGTAATATGTGATAGTCATACATCTTTTTCGAATCAGCTTTTTCGATGAAGTCCATCCAGCTTTTCTTACCTTCAAGTTCAGCCTTTCCATACCCAGAGAGTCTTTCATATTCCGTGTTAGCCAAGGATATTGTGGTATCTTCTTCGCCGATAATCGTAGCACATCCCGTATTTTCAAATATCGTGCGGTATTCCGCCTCCGATTTTCTCAGCGTCGTCTCTCCCTCAGTTTCCTGCTCGACGATCCGCTTTTGCAATTCCTCAAGTTCCTGAACCAGTTGCTCTTTTGTTTTAATCTTTTTTTTCATTTTACATCCCTCATCCCCAGGACGTGTTTATTTCAGAACCGAGTGTAGGCCTTAAACATCAAAGATTCCGGATTTGTAGGGTATCAAATATAAACAAGGACCTAACCTGGTCCGGCTAAGTCCTTGTTTGTATGTTAGGTCAGGAAGAAATCAAACTGCCTACAATTGTTTGTTTAATCGATGAACTGGTGCAATTGGATATATAGTAAAGCAATTTGCTATCGGAAACAAACGGCATCTAATGTCTGAACACACGAGGGTAAAAGATCAGGACGGAGTCGCGCAGGCCTGGCCTTCGGTCTGCCAGTACGGCGACATTGCCCGCAGCCTTTCGATAATTTCAGGCATGGTCTCGATGACTAGATCGATTTCCTCTTCGGTATTCTCAATGCTCAGACTGTATCGGATCGAGCCGTGAGCCATTGTGAACGGCACTCCCATGGCCCGGAGAACATGCGAAGGCTGCAACGACCCCGAGGTGCAGGCGGATCCGGATGAGGCACAGATGCCGTACCTGTCAAGCATGAGCAGAATGCCCTCCCCTTCTACAAATTCGAAACTGATGTTCGTCGTGTTGGGGAGCCGATTTACCCGATCGCCATTGACCCGGGAGTGGGGGATTCTCGCCAAGAGTTCGTTCTCCAGTTTATCCCGCAACTGCCTTACCCGGGTGTTTTCATCTTCCATGTATCTGGCCGCCAGTTCACAGGCCTTTCCTAGCCCGATAATGCTTGGTGTGTTTTCCGTTCCGCCCCGGCGTTCCCTTTCCTGATGCCCGCCGATCATGAAAGGAGAGAATCGTGTTCCCCGCCGCAGATAAAAGACGCCGATTCCCTTGGGGGCGTGGAGCTTATGCCCGGAAAGGGAAAGCATGTCGATTGCGTTTTTCTCCATGTTGATCGGGATCTTTCCGACGGCCTGGACGGCATCGGTATGGAAGAGAATGCCGCGTTCATGGGCTATTTCCGCCGCCCTTTCCACGGGAAAAATTACGCCCGTCTCGTTGTTGGCCCACATAAGGCTGACGATGGCCGTGTCCGGGGTCAGACTCTTCTCATAGGCGTCCATATTGAGGCGGCCTTCATTGTCCACGGGCAGTTCCGTCACCCGATAGCCTTCCTTGGCCAGATGCGCACAGAGAGACCGCACGGCAGGATGTTCCACCCTGCTGGTCACAATATGCTTCCGATCGGGGTAGGAAGCCAGCGCTGAACGGATGGCCGTATTGTCGCTTTCCGTACCGCAACTGGTAAAGATGATTTCATCGGGCGACGCCCCGAGCAGAGCGGCAACCTTTTCGCGGGCCTCCCGAATTTTGATGCCCACCTGCCCACCGAAAGTATGCATACTCGATGGGTTGCCGTAAAAATTTCCGAAATAGGGAAGCATTACCGCCAGCACTTCCGCTGAAACCTTTGTCGTCGCATTGTTGTCCAGATAAATCGTTGTCATGCCGTCACCTCCTCGACGATGAGGTCAGGTGATACGAGTTCGCGAAGTTTGTATTCCACGAAGCCTTTCAGCGTCTGCTGGGATGCCCGGCATACGGCGCAGGCCCCCCGGGTCGCTACCAGCACCCGGTTGCCGATCACATCGATGAGTTCCACATCACCGCCGTCGTTTTTCAGGGACGGGCGAATCTCCCGATCGAGGACTTCCTCGATCATGCGTATCTTCTGAATGTTCGTCAATTTCGGACGAACCGGCGCGCGGACTTCAGCCCGGACACGATCGATAATTTCCTGAATCTTGTCATGACAGTTTCCACAGCCGCCTCCGGCTTTCGTGTAATTCGTCACCTCTTCCACGGAAGTCAGATTGTTTTCCTTGACGGCTTTCTCGATTTCTTTATCAGTAACGCCGAAGCATTCACAAATAATCTCCCCTTCTTTTGCCTCCGATGCCGACGGCCCTCCCCGGTAGTAGGCAATAGCCTTTTCCAGGGCCTGCTGCCCGAGAACCGAGCAGTGCATTTTTTCCTGAGGGAGTCCGCCAAGATAAGCTGCGATATCTTGATTAGTAATCTTTTCAGCCTCCTCTATGGTCAGTCCTTTGAGCAGTTCCGTCATCGCCGACGCCGAGGCTATGGCACTGGCACAGCCGAAAGTTTTGAACTTCGCTTCCTTTATTCTCTTGTTTTCATCCAGCTTAAATGTCAGACGAAGCGCGTCGCCACAGGCAATTGAACCGACTTCCGCCACTCCGTCGGGATTTTCCACTTCTCCGACGTTACGGGGATTCAAAAAATGTTCTTTAACTTTGTCCGTGTACTCCCACATACCTACCCCCTCTATCTAGAGTTTCACCGTTGATTCCTCGATGAACAATCTTTAAAATAATTTCATTTCCATCTGCCGACGGCTTTCCATTTAAATGGCAATGAAGAAAATCTCACCCCAGCCATCAGTGCAATCCTTTGACATAGCCGTTATCATCGTATTTGCCATAGTTTCGAAAGAGAATGCAAGATATCATTTAACGCACCCCTTTGGTCAGAAGGAAAATATTATTTCTGTGACAAAACAGAATCAGAACTGAAGTCGCCATCGTGGCGTAAACAGACTCCGACGCCCAGCCGCAGTTGATCATTACCCCGACAGCAAGGACCGAAATCATGACGAAGGAAGCGATAAAGGGAATCCTCACCATTCGGAAAACGATCACCCACATCAAAGCCGCAAAGAGAGCAAACAAGGAATTCAGGAGGATTGAGAATCCCAGGTAAGCGGCGACTCCTTTGCCCCCTCGGAATTCATGGAAACAGGGGAAGCAATTGCCCAGTACAAGGGCGAATCCGATCCAGGGCACAAGCGGTAAGGGGAGAAAGCGGAGAGAAATTTCCGCCAGCAGAACTGCCCGCCCTACATCCAGAAGTAGAATAACAGCCGCCCAGCTTCGTCCCGCTGAACGATACACATTGGTCACTCCGGCATTGCCGCTGAAAGCCTTCCGGGGATCACCCTTCCCGGCCAACTTCAGGAAGATAATTGCGAAGTTGATAGACCCCGCCAGATAGGCCGTCGTAAACAAGGCGAAAAATAAGGCCGTCATGACTCTTCGCGCACCCAGAGAGGCGGCTGGATCCGTCCGTCGGTAACATCCGCCATCCTGAGTCCGGCAATGGCCTCACAGGGCATTCCCTTCAAGTCGTAGATCCAGAGATCGAATATCAGTGTTTCCCGATCCGTCCCCGCCGGCATGACACGGCAAAGATATGGAATTTCAGGCTTGGTTTCCGCCTGGAAGCATCGCCTTTTGAAACCGACAGGAAACACTACTTTGCCGTGGTAGCGTTGCCCCCAAACACAAGCGGCATGAAAGGCCGCATCGGAAACCAGTGGAACCCCTGGAAAGCGGCCTGTTACTAATTGCGTGCCTGCTTGTATTCGCGCCAATGCGGCTTGGGCGTTCAGCAGCAGATTTCCCCGGATATTCCGATACGCTGGTCCAAAAGGGACAAGCTCTTCGTAAATTTTTTCCGCAGGAATTTCCACAAAATTCCCCGACAGCTCCAATGCTTCGCCGAAAGTTGGAAAGGAAAAATCCATTGGTTTTTCCTTGAGAAAACGAACCCGGACATGTTCCCGCAATCGGGAAAGTCCGCTGGGAGATTGGAATTTATTCAGCAGCTTAACTGAAACATCTCCTTCGGCGTGTGCCTCTACATCCATCAGCACGGAAACGAATCCGCCCGTTTCTGGAGGAAGCAGTAAAAATCGAGGGAAAAGGGTTTCAGCCTGAGCCCCGGATAATCCGGGAAACAGATCTTTCACTGCGGCCGCAAGAAGATGAAGCAGTTCGGCAGCGGAAAACATGACCCGCCCGTCAAAGGCATGGTCTCGCATATGAGGTAATACTGGGATTTCCAAAGGAAAATACGCCATGGCGCTTATCGAGGAAAGGTATTCCAGAGGTGGACGGTTTTAGGATCAATTTTCACGGGAACATGGGAACCGTTCAACGCACAGTGTCGGGTAAAGCCTGTACAAATCAGCTCTTCCGTTTCGCTTTTGGTAATAACATAATCGAACTGAAGCTTTACCCGTTCCAATAAAGCGGGACGGGTATGAATCCACATGGCGTCGTCATAAAAAAGCGGCTGATGGAAGGTGGCACCCATCTCAATAACGGGATAGACGTAGCCGTTCGCCTCGATTTCCCGATAGGGATAGGCCGCATCCCTCATAAGAGAGCCCCGGCCGAATTCAAAATAACGGAGATAATTGGCATGGTAAACAACCTGTGAGCGGTCGGTATCGGCATAGAGGGTCCGGTAGAAACAGCGGTGCCATACCAGCCCGGTGTTTTCATCGCGGACAAAGATCGCCGTACAGTCAGAGGAGTTTCCATCGATGGGCTTTGCATGAAAGGGTTGAGGACGCATTTCAGTTCACTCCCCGAAAGATCAGACAGCAATTTGTCCCGCCAAAGCCAAAAGCGTTGGACAGGGTAATTTCAACCTGTTGGCGGCGTGCCTCGTTGGGAACAAAATCTAGATCTTCCAGTTCGGGATCGGGCAGGTAATTGATCGTCGGCAGAAGGATGCCTGTCTGCATTCCTTCAATCGTCAAAGCGGCATCGATTGCAGCCGCCGCTCCCAGTGTATGACCTAACTGCGATTTGTTGGCGGAAATGGGAACATTCTTCAACCTTGTCCCGAAAACTGCTTTCAGACATTCCACTTCCACCTTGTCTCCCTTTGGGGTCGAAGTGCCGTGGGCGTTGACGTACTGGATATCCTCCACGCGTAGACCGGCGTCATCTATGGCCTCTCGTATCGTCCTGATGATTGTCTCGGGGTTGGGCTCCGTAAAATGCCAGGCATCGGAAGTCCAACCGACTCCCAGCACTTCCGCTCGGGGTTTGAGCCCGTAATCTGCCAGCATTTCCTCTGCGGCAAGGACAACGACACCCGCCCCCTCCGACAGCACGAATCCTTTTCGATCGATGCTGAAAGGCCGGGAAGCCAGAGAATGATCCTGCCAGGCCCGGTCCCGGCTGCTCACCTTGACTGTGGCGTTCATGTTGGCAAAGCCCAAAATGATCTCCGGGAGAAGGGGCATATCAACTCCACCGGCAAGGGCAAAATCGCAATCGCCGTCTCGGATCATCCGCGAGGCAAGTCCAATGGCATGGTTTCCCGAAGCGCATGCTCCTTGCGGGGAAAAAACGGGACCGGTAAATCCCAGCAGAATGCCGGCCTTTCCTGAAGGGATATTGGCGCACAGGTTCGGAAGCAGGTAAGGGCTGACATGGCGTGGCCCCTTCTGTTCCAGCCGGGTCATGGCCACTCGGAAAGCATCGGCGCCGTTGATGGCGGAACCGACCAGGCAAGCCGTCCGTGGCGCCGTTTTCTGATCCATAGACAGTCCGGCATGCCGAAGGGCCTCCTGACAGACAGCCATTGTCAGGATGACAAAGGCGGCATTCCAGTTATAGATTTCCTTTTCATCGACAAAGTCCAGTGCCAGCGGATCCCAATCGGGGATTTCACCGACTACGTCGGAAAGCGTCCGGACCTCGCAGCGGGTCACCTTTCGGAATCCGGCCTCACCCTTGACCGCCCGTGCCCAGCTCTTGGAAAAAGTCGCCCCCAAAGGCGTCGCTGCCC
Organism: Syntrophus sp. PtaB.Bin001; assembly: GCA_002067815.1. GTDB lineage: Bacteria > Desulfobacterota > Syntrophia > Syntrophales > Syntrophaceae > Syntrophus. The sequence goes on from MVQR01000012.1 coordinate 14,809, forward strand.
CATAGCCGACTACATAGACTTTTCTATTTTTTGGCGCCTTCATATCCTGCAAAATTCCAACCCGAACACAGGCTGGAAGCTTCATCCTTCCTTACTTTAAATCTTTGGCGCAATTTCATTGTTGTTTGTTGTTACAACCCCTAAACGTGTGTTTTGCTCAAACCTACGAATCCTGCTTTGCGCCTTGATATCATCTTTGATCTGGAATTGAAACGAGAATCAGCTATTTCTGTGAAAAACTATGCAGGCGTTGCAGCCGCCGAAACCGAAGGCATTTTTCAGCAGGAATTCCTGCTGAACGGCAAAGGCCTTGTCAGAGACGACATCCAAAGGGATCTCTGGATCCGGCACATAATTTAGAGTCGGCAAAATCTCACCCCGCATCATCCCTTCCAGAGCCAGAACTGTTTCAATTGCGCTGGAAGCCCCCATGGCATGGCCGATTTGAGATTTGTTTGCGGCTAAAGGTGGAATTGCATTCCCAAAAACACGTCGAAGGGCCTCTGCTTCAACCTTGTCCCCCACTTTTGTTGAGGTACCGTGAGCATTGACCGACTCGATATCTTCGGGCTGAATATCTGCATGAAGGATGCTTTCTTGAATGCATCGATGCACCGTCTCTGGATTGGGCGCCACAAAATGATAGGCATCGGCGGTCATACTCCAGCCCGCCATTTCCAAAGCCCAAGGCAGTCCGTGAGTTCTGGCGAAAGATTTAGTGGCGAGGATAACGCATGCCGCCCCTTCGGAAACCACGAAGCCCCGGCGATGGACGGAAAAAGGACGGCTGGCCTGGGCCGGAGATTCTTCCGACCCCTTTTTCGGACGGTAGGCTCCGTTCATGGTGGCAAAACCGGCCACGATAGGCTCCACCAAGGGAAAATCAACGGCCCCGCAAATGACCACGTCGGCCATGCCCTGCTGGAGAAAGAGGGCCCCTATTATCATGGAGGTAGCCCCCGTCGCACAGGCTGTAATTGTGGCCGTGATGGGACCCGTCGCCCCGGTCATTATAGAGATTTTGCCGCCGACCATGTTGATGCAGGAATTGGGATTGGTAAAGGGATGAGGAAGCTTGTTCTCCGCCATCAAGAGGCGATCTGCGGAAAGCACGGCATCGAGCCCGCCGATGGCCGAACTGAAGGTGATCGCAACCCGAGGCGCAATGTCACCGCTTATTTCGATACGGCTTTTTTCGAGGGCACGATGAACAACCAGCAGGGCATGACGGAAAACGGGCGATGTCCAGTGCGCCATATCCCGGAGATTGAGGAAGGAAAATGCCGCTTCGTCGATTTCCTCGACCTGACCGGCAATCTGAACGGGAAAACCCAGGCGTAATGGGAAACGGGTCAACGGCCCGATGCCGCTTCCTCCCTGAATAGCCCGCTGCCATGCCGATTCCAGATCAACGCCTAAGGGAGAAACCGCGTCATAAGCCAAAATGACCGGCTGTTCTTTATTCATGCCTTCCGCCGAAAACTCATTACCTTAAGAGTTGACCCTTACCAGGGAATAAAACGGTAGAGTTTGGCGAACATCTCATAAACTTCAATCCAGTTCTTCAAATCTTCCGCACTCCGAAGATGCTCCCGTTTATTTACCATCACCCAGCTCATATGGGCCGCCCCATCCTTGCAGGTTGAACAGTCGCGTGTTGCCGAGGTGCAGCAGCGGTGCATGGTTTTCAGGTCCGAAGCCCAACGGATGAAGCGGATCAGTCGCCGGGGACGCGGATCGCGGGAATCCATCGGTTCCGTGACCGAAGGGCATTCATTC
>MVQR01000013.1 GCA_002067815.1 Syntrophus sp. PtaB.Bin001
ACCATAAACACCATAGCCTTCTTCATAATCCTTCTCCTTTTCTACTTTTTTAAATTTTGCTATCTCCCCAGGGAGCAGCTTTACTATCCATGATTCCTCATGGAAAAGTTCACTTTGCGGGTGCAGACCCCTTGGAAGTTGACATGTTAGATTCCATCTCTTCTTTAGGTTGTACCGCCTTCTTCGTTATTTTAGGTCTGCGCTTAGGTGAAATTTCTTTCAAGACGTTTTTCTCGCCCTTCGTAATATATCTGACTTCAACCTTATCCCCGGCCTTGAATTTCGTGATTGGTTTTTCCAACGCAAATTCGACTACTTCAACGCTTCCTTTGATGGAGCGTTCAATCTTCAGCGTAGTATCCGTAATATCAACCACCTTGCCGGTCGCTTTCATCTTTACAACCTTAATGGATGTCGCTTTGGTTGGCTCCGGCTTGGAAGTCCCCGTGGCTGTCTGTTCGGCTGCGTAAGCCGTGCAGAAAAGGAAGGCTGAACCGATGATCCAAACAGCCAACTTTTTCATATGGAGTTACCTCCTCAATTCGTTTCGCTGCTATTCTGCATCAGGCATGCCACTTTTTTAAATGGTGGGATAAATGATGATAACATATTGAAATCATGTAATATAAGTTTATGGTGAGAGATGGGTAAAAAATAAAGAAATTGATGAATTTCTCCCCACTGCCTGAGGAATAATTAATCAGTTATATTCCGACGGATGTTTTTCACTGATCCGGCGATATATCAGGCAGTGGAGAAAGAAAAACAAAGCGGTGCCGCCGCCCCGGCTGATCATTCTGTAAGCGATTTTCCGAACTTCCGCCTGTCGGGACACCTTTCTGTCCGCAAGATAGATACCCAGAAGGCCGCGGTTTATAAGCCGGTGAAAATCGGCGTCGGGAAGATATGAAATGCTTTGATCCGCTTTGGTGTAAAAATAGCCTAGACGTTTTTCCATTTCTTTCGTGTCTGCATAAAAAGAACAAAAATTAAGATCTCCGCCGTGCAGATCTTCGTCCTGATCAATAAGATAATCCAGGAGAATGTGCAGACCCTGGACCCAGGGGAAATAGGCTCTTTTTATGAGATTAACCGAATCGCCGCTGAAGTTCCTCCGAAAGGAATGGGATATTAAACAAAAGATTCCCAGGGTTGATCCGGCGCAGGCGGAAAACTCGTACCAGGTCATTTGTCGCTGATACTCTTTCTGTTTTGAGAACCACTGATTTAACCTGCCTATCCGTTCTTCTTTGCGCACGTGTTTATGCACCTGCAGTTCGCAGTAGTATCCAGCAAGCTCATGAAGTGCGGGGGCAATGACAGGGTATGAAGGAAGTTTGCTCAGAACCGACTGACAGGTTTTGACCAGAGCAGCCAGATATCCACCATCATCCTGTTCCTGACGGAGGTGATAATAATTTCCAAGGGAAGCATCAGGCGTCAGCGCATGAAGCATGGATTGGTGAAGCGCACGGAAGTCCGAGGGGTCAAGGGAAGTGCTGCGGTCGCAGAGGTTATCAAGATAATCGCTGATGGTCTGATAGGCAATTATGAATCGGACTGTTTCTTCGAAATGAGGACCGGCCAGGAGGGCATAGACAGCGCCGCCTTCGCAGTGGAATGTCTTGGTCTGTATGCTCATGAGCGCCTGACGGCGCAGTTCCTGATCGGGGATCGATTCAGCCAGCTGTTGCCAGCCTTTCAAGTAATGCCGAACCCGGGGGCGAACCTTTAGGAAAACCTTTGTAGTTAAAGCTGGCAGATTCGTCGGTACCTTCAACGGGCTGCTCCTCAGGAAGAGAGAATGAAAAACAGGGGGCTTCCCATAACACAAACGGCAGTTTAGTACAAGAATCAATAACTACTCCATGTCTTGACAAATAAGAATACCGGGCATCCCCGATAAGATAACTGTCGAACGACCTAATCGATGGGGACTAAGGAGTCGGAATTCCTGCCGTTGAAGGCGTCCATGGCTTCATCCAGCAGGACATTGCGGGCACCCTTGTACTTTGGTGAGAAATGAAAGATGGAAATGCGTTTGACGCCGGCTTCCCTGGCGAGCAGGCCGGCCTGTCGGGCGGTCAGATGATACTTTAGGGCGGCTTTTTCGATATCATCATGGAGAAACGTTGCCTCAATGAAAAGATGATCGGCACTATCTGCAAGTGAAAGAATCCGCTGAATGTTTCCCTTACTGAAGATCGCATCCGTTACATAGCAGATCCGTTGTCCCCGGGTGATCTTAACCGCCTTTTCCTTTAAAAACCCCAGGGGTAAATTATTCCTGTTTTGTAAATCGCTTCCGGCGTTTTCTCCAATCAATATGGGATATTCATCGGGTTTGCCCTGCATGATAGCTTCCTTCAGATCCATCAACCAGCGGCCGGTGGGAATATCAAGTTCCTCAAGGCCGTTTTTTATGATGTTGATCCGTTTTTTTTCTTCAAAGCGAAATGCCAGGCAGGGGATGAGATGGTTGAGAATCGTACCGTGAATGGAAAAGAAAGTTTCTTCAACCAATGGTTCGTTTATGGGGATATCCTCCTGAGCGACAGGTTCGGCGCGAAAAGCGGTGCGGCAACGGTAGCTTCGTGATATTCGCTGGGCAGGGTGAATCTCCGTAACGAGCAGTTCAAAATCATTGGAATAGTTTTTCACAAGATTCCATGTATAGCCGCGCAATTTGTTCTCGACCTGAGAGAGAAAACCGGGGGGACCGAAAAGCTGAATCCGTTGGTTTCTACCCAGGCAGATTCTCAGGATGGTATCGAAACCGATGAAATGATCCATATGGGTATGGGAAACGAAAGCATGGCCGATTTTGAGAATTTCTCGAGGGGCGAGGAAATGAAGATCGCCGAGATCAAAAAGCACGGACTCGCGGCGATATTTGCTTTTGATTAAAACGGCTGGATCGCCGAAAGGGTCGTTGATAAGGGAGGCGGAATACATCGTTGTGGCGTCATTTTATTCCCGGTTTTCCCCTTGCTGGCATTCTTGATGGGATCAAGGAATCTTTGCAAAAATCCGTTCGAAAAATATTTTCTTGTCTTTGGGGAAATAGATAGTTCCTTCAGAATCTACAATCAGTCTTCCTTCCAGATGGTCAAGTTCGTGCTGGGCAACGCGGGCAAGAAAATCCATGTACCGCTTGCTGATACGCTTACCGTGGCGATCGCAGGCCCTGACCTTGACTTCCGGGAAACGACTCACCTCCACCTGAATATCCGGGCAGGAAAGGCAGCCTTCCGCTCCCTTTACCAGTTCACCCCGGGTTTGAGTCAGACGGGGATTTATCAGCAGATCATAGTCCTTTTCTTTTTTGGACCATCCTTTTCTCTCATCGTCAAAGCCCTTATTGCGAAAGATAACAATCTTCCGGTTAATACCGATCTGAGGCGCCGCCAATCCCAGGGCGTCGTCCCGTTCCAGAAAGGCGTCAACCAGAGTCTGAATCTGATCTCTGGCTTCGCTGTTCAGAGGAATGGGAAGATCTGTACAAGGTGCACGCAGAATCCGCGTTTCCTCCTCGTTGAGAGAGCCTTCGTTCCAGAGGGTTAACACTTTATGATGGTAAGTCATGAATTACAACCTCGAATAATTCTTTTCTAACTTTCCTATAACATCTCATTCTCTTTCTTTCAAGGATTTGGATGATGACAATATCCTTGATAATATTAAGGAGATCTGCTAGCGTCTCGGGGCATGCACAATTATGGCATTTCATACCTCCAAGCAGGAAGAATCAGCACATCGGGAAAATCAAAGTGATTCCAACCTTAGTCGGCTATATGGCCCGTCGGAACTTTTCGCGGGTCATGCGTTTTCAGGAAGGGAAAGCGCCTTGCCTGCCCCCCGCGCGGTCAGGCGAGCCTCGTCTTCTTTACCTTCATATACCGTTTTGTGAACGACTCTGCCCATACTGTTCCTTTAACCGTTTTGTTTTCGAAGAGCGGCGTTGCCGGGAGTATTTTTCCGCACTCCGGCGGGAAATACTGCTTTACAAGAAAAATGGATATGACTTCGGCGGCGTCTATGTGGGAGGAGGGACCCCCACCATCCTTATGGATCAGTTGGAAGAAACCCTGGATCTTGTCCGCCGTTGTTTTTCCATCCGAGAAGTATCCGTGGAGACCAACCCGAATCATCTCGTTCCCGATAAATTGGAGCGGTTGTGCCAGGCAGGAGTCAACCGTCTTTCGGTGGGAATTCAGAGCTTTGATGATGGGTTACTCAAAGCCATGGACCGTTATGACAAATACGGCAGCGGCGCAGAGATTACTGACCGGCTAAGGCAGGCTCAAGGGCGTTTCGATACCCTAAACGCCGATATGATCTTCAATTTTCCGTCCCAGGAGATGGCCATGCTGGATCGGGATCTGGATATCCTTCTTGATCTGGGAGTGGATCAGGTCACCTGGTATCCCCTGATGGTCTCGGATTCGACGAGGCAGTCAGTGATGCGAACGCTGGGCCGGGTCGATAAAGGCCGGGAAAAAGCGTTCTATGAGCGGATACGGGAAAGACTGAAGGCGGAATATCGGTTTTCCTCTGCCTGGTGTTTTTCCCGCAAGGGTGCAATGATTGATGAATACATTGTTGATTATGATGAATATGCGGGATTGGGAAGCGGCTCCATCGGTTATCTGGATGGCGTCTGCTATGCCAACACCTTTGACATTGCCGAGTATTGCGAGCGTCTAAATCGTGATGAACTGCCGCTGATGGCCGCCCGGACATTTTCTCCGGAGGAACGGATGCGCTACGATTTCGTGATGAAATTCTTTGGCACGAAGTTAAACCTTGAGAGTCTGCGTGCAAAATACGGCGGTCGCCTTTCCTCAAAACTCTGGCTGGATTTTTTCCTCTTCCGGCTGGCCGGCGCACTGCATTACTCATCTCCTGATTGGCGGCTAACTCAGCGGGGCTGTTATCTCTGGGTGGTAATTATGAGGGAGTTTTTTACGGCGGTTAACAATTTTCGTGATTTTTGCCGTGCGGACATAAGCTTGTCGTAAGTTCCTCCGTCCGAGATTTCTAACGATTTGTATTCAATAAGGATAATAAGGCGGCGAAAGGGAGGCGACGCAGTCTCTTAGATCAAACTTTGAGGAGCTGGCGACGAAATCAACAAAATGAACCGAAGAAAGCGACTGGGTATCAGGAGCGGGCTAATGGACGAACAGACACAGGCATTGCTGCGGGGACTTCCCAAAATTGATGAACTTCTGCTGATTCTTGAGAAGCGGAACCAGGACCATCCGGCCCCCCGGGAGGTGACCAGGTCCGTGTGCCGTGATGTTGTGGATAATTTGCGCCGATCCGTCATGCGGAAAGAAGACAAAGAGGGAACGGTCCGTCTGCCCATGGCTGAGGAAGTCGCCGCCGCAGTGGAGAAGCGCATTCAAATGCTGCATAGGCGCCGTCTTCGTCGCGTTATAAATGCAACGGGAGTCATACTTCATACAAATCTCGGGCGGGCACCCCTCTGCCGCGAGGCGATAGATCAACTGACGGCCGTCAGCGAGGGATACTCCAATCTGGAATTTGATCTTAAGCGGGGTGAGCGGGGCATCCGTTACGATCATATCCGGGAATTGCTTTGCCTCCTTTCGGGAGTTGAAGATGCGATGGCGGTCAACAATAACGCTGCCGCGGTTTTTCTTGCGCTCAATACCCTGGCGGAAAACAAGGAAGTAATCGTTTCCAGAGGAGAACTGGTCGAAATCGGCGGAGAATTCCGTATTCCGGAGATTATGGAAAAGAGCGGCGCCCGGCTCCGGGAAGTAGGGACAACCAACCGGACTCGCTTAGTCGATTATGAACGGGCCATTAACCCCGAGACGGGGCTGATTCTCAAGGTCCATTCCAGCAATTTCAAGATGATAGGCTTTACGGAAGAGGCTTCTTTGGAAGAACTGGTCGCTCTTGGAAAGAAGTATCAGCTTCCGGTAATGTATGATGTAGGCAGTGGGTGCTTTGTCGATCTTGCAGAGTATGGCCTGCCAAGCGAGCCCGTGATTCGGGACGTTGCCGCCGCAGGAGTGGATGTGCTCACTTTCAGTGGCGATAAGATGCTGGGTGGGCCTCAGGCCGGAATAATCCTTGGTCGACGGAACCTCCTCGAAAAAATCAAAAAAAACCCTCTCAATCGGGCTTTGCGGATCGACAAATTGACTTTGGCTGCGCTGGAATCGACCTTGAGGATATATCTTTCTCCTAGAGAGGCTGTTGACCGGCTGCGTATTCTTAAGGCTTTGACTGAACCCATAAGTGATGTAACCCGACGGGCAAGAAAGTTGCTCGCAATGTTGAAGCGGGTTCTTCCTTCCTCCTTTTCCCTAGTGCTGAAATCAGGGGAATCGATGGTCGGCGGAGGGGCTTTGCCCGGGATGACCATTCCAACCATGCTTTTGGGAGTGAGGATTGCCGGGCTCTCGGCGAGCCGTTTGGAGGAACGCCTGCGGCAGCTTGAAATTCCAATTATCGCCCGAGTGGCAAATGATGAACTTCTTCTGGATCTGAGAACGATTGGGGAAGAAGAGCTGAAAATTATCCGTGATGAATTGTCGTCCCCGGCTGTAAGTGCAAAAGACTGATCCGCATGAAAGGAGAGGCGACATTCCGGAAGTATACTGCGAGCGAGACAGACAGCGGACTGCGGCTGGATGTTTTTCTTTCCCGATGCGAATCCGGCCTTTCTAGAACCCGGCTGCAGCAACTTATTGATGAAGGAAGGGTTGCGATCGGGGGAAAAACTGTGATCAGGGCAAGCCAGAAACTCCATGCCGGAGATATGGTGACGCTGGAAGAACCACCGGCAACCCCTCTGGGGCTTATTCCGCAAGACATTCCTCTTACCATTCTTTATGAAGATTCGGACCTGCTCGTTCTGGATAAGCCGGCCGGGATGGTTGTCCATCCTGCAGCGGGCCACAGCGAAGGAACTCTTGTCAATGCTCTCCTTTTCCACTGCGGTGATTTGTCGGGAATCGGTGGGGTGATGCGTCCCGGAATCGTCCACCGGTTGGATAAAGATACTTCAGGATTGCTGGTGGTGGCCAAAACGGATGCCGCTCACCAGGGACTTGCCGTGCAGTTTAAAAAGCACCTTGTCAAAAAAACATACTCGGCGCTGGTATATGGAGATCCCAAGACGGAGACCGGGCAGATCGATCTGCCGGTCGGGCGGCATCCAGTGGAACGGAAGAAGATGTCGACGAAGAGCCGCCGGGGAAAAGAGGCTGTAACCTCCTGGCGGATTGCCGAACGCTTTGGGGTTGCTGCGCTTTTGAACGTAGATATTGAAACCGGCAGGACTCATCAGATCCGTGTGCATCTGGCGGCGATCGGTCATCCTGTCGTCGGAGACAATGTTTATGGAAGTTCCAAACGGGCTTATAATATCGTCGATCCCGCTGTCAGAGCTTATCTGAAAGGGATGGGCCGTCAGGCGCTCCATGCGGTGCGCCTCTGCTTTATCCATCCGGAGACTCGGCAAAAAATGGAATTTTATGCCCCTCTGCCCGCAGATATGGCCGATCTCTGTAATCTTTTGCGGAATCATTGCCGCTTCCGACCTTTAAATATTTCGGATGATGTAGATACTGATATTTAGTTTATCAGAAGTTGGTATGATTTTCGGATTGAAATCCTTCTATCGGAGCTGTCTCACCTTGCTCATATTGTCAGACTGACATAGGTCCGATCGGATGTAAAATTACAGGAGGAATTTTGTTCCAAATTGCCCGAAGCGGTGCAGTGACTTTTCTGCAATCCCGGAATTTTTTAGGCTTCAAGTTTTTGACTCACGCCTTCTGTACGCGCCTGGGAGGCGTAAGTGAAGGAAAATTTGCGTCGCTTAACATGGCTGTGAATCAGGGTGATGAGGAAGAAAAGATTCGGGAAAACTGGAAGATTCTGAGCCGTACTTTCAATATTCAGGAAAAGTCCTTTCGCATTATGAATCAGGTTCATGGTGATGATGTTCTTGTGATCGGAGAAGAAGGCGCAATGGCAAGCGAAGGGCAGGTACCTGCCTGTGATGCCTGCGTAACGCAATGCCCTGAGGTTGCCTTGTGTATTAAGACCGCAGATTGCGTGCCGGTTTTTCTCCTTGATCCTCACAGGAAGGTTATCGGAGCTGTTCATGCAGGATGGACAGGAACTGCTCTGAAGGTTGCCGCCAAGGTTGTTGATGTCATGGTGCAAGAGTTCCAATGTCGTCCGGAAGATATCCAGGCGGCTGTCGGTCCTTCCATCGGGCCTTGCTGCTACGAGGTCGATAGCCGGGTTTATCTGGCGATGTGTGACCATTACGGATCTGAGAATTTTTTCCGCTCCTCGCACCGTCCGGGAAGATGGAACCTGGATCTGCCACGGGCCAACTGCAGTCAGCTTCTCGAAAAAGGTCTGGTTAAGGAAAATATCGAATTGTCCGGCCACTGCACTTTTTGTCTGTCGGATTTGTTCTTTTCACACCGGAGAGATAAGGGAGAAACCGGGAGGCATGTGAATTTTATTATGCTCAAACACGAAATATAGTGTGATAAAATACTGCTTGACATCACCGGGTTATTATAATAATTCAGGACTCTGAGAAAGGAATGTATCAAACCCTTCCGCATGGATTATTTCCAGAGTTCTAATAGCAATCTATTATATATTAATCCACGTTCCTCATTTTTCGTTCGTTGCAAATAAAGTTGCACTTTTCCCGAAGAGAAATGTTTTTGCTGTGGAGTGTATAAGCACTGCGGCGTTGACGCTGTGTTTGTGCATGTCATGTATCTTTCGAGGGATAACATTAAGGATAGGATATGAATATTGAAGAGATTAAGAGACAGCCTATTAACGAGCTGGCCCATCTCGCAAAGGAGTTGAATGTAGCGGGCGCCAGTGGGATGAGGAGGCAGGATCTCATTTTCGCGATTCTGCAGGCGCAGGCGGAAAAAAACGGGATGATCGCTGGATCGGGGGTCCTGGAAATTCTTCCAGATGGTTTCGGTTTTCTTAGGGCTGTCGATTACAATTATTTGCCCAGTCCCGATGATATTTATATTTCACCTTCACAGATCAGGCGGTTTAATCTGCGGACCGGTGACACTATCTCCGGTGAGGTGAGGCCCCCGAAGGAAGGTGAAAAATACTTCGCCTTGCTCAAAGTCGATACCATAAATTATGAAAGTTCGGAATTCGCCCGCGATAAAATTCTGTTCGATAATCTGATCCCTGTTTATCCCCATGACAAACTTAATCTAGAAAGCGATCCGGAAAACTTTTCTACACGGATAATGGATCTCTTTACCCCGATCGGTAAAGGTCAAAGGGCACTGATCGTGTCGCCTCCACGGGCAGGGAAGACTGTTCTCCTCCAGGACATCGCCCATAGTATTACGGCAAATCATAAAGAAGTTATCCTCATGGTGCTGCTTATTGACGAACGGCCGGAGGAAGTTACCGATATGCAGCGCAGCGTTGACGGGGAGGTAATTTCTTCCACTTTTGACGAACCTGCGACCCGTCATGTCCAGGTTGCCGAGATGGTTATTGAAAAGGCTAAGAGGCTTGTTGAGCACAAGCGGGATGTTGTCATTCTTCTGGACAGCATCACGAGATTGGCTAGGGCTTACAATACCGTAGTGCCTCCCAGCGGCAAGGTTCTTTCCGGTGGCGTGGATTCCAATGCGCTCCATAAACCGAAGCGCTTTTTCGGGGCAGCCCGCAATATCGAAAACGGCGGCAGCCTCACCATTATTTCGACGGCACTGATCGATACGGGCAGCCGCATGGATGAAGTCATCTTCGAAGAATTCAAGGGAACGGGCAACATGGAGCTCCATCTTGATCGTCGGATTGCGGACCGGCGCGTATTTCCCGCCTTTGATCTGATCCGTTCCGGCACCCGGAAAGAAGAATTACTGACACCAAAACAGAATCTCAATAGAATATGGATCCTGCGAAGAATCCTCCAGGAAATGAACCCGGTGGATGCAATGGAATTCATTGTCGACAAAATGCGAAAGACGGAGAACAATAAAGCCTTTTTGGATTCCATGAATCAATAAGAAAAGATAAAAATCCTTGAATTTATAAGAAAGATGATATAATTCCTCTGCAATTTTACAAGGTGTGGGTCGGTTTATAACTGTTGGCAATAAAAAATATATAGAGCGAAGGGATGCTCAATCTTACGGGGAAACCTGATAATAATACGGAGGTTTATACAAAATCATGAAGGAAGGAATTCACCCTGAATATAAAGAAACAACGATTACCTGTGTCTGTGGGAACGTAATTCAGACTAGATCGACAAAGCAGGACATCAAAGTGGAAATCTGTTCTCAATGTCATCCGTTTATCACGGGGAAACAGAAAATCATCGATACAGCCGGCCGTGTGGAGCGCTTTAATCAGAAATATGCCGGTTTTAACGATAAAAAAGCTTAAGCCTAACGTTTTCTCTCTATAGGCCGGAACGGCAACGGCATGTGTTCCGGCCTATGGCTTGGGAATGCCTCCGGGTGCTGTAACTTTTCCCGCCCCAGAAACGAACCCCCGCCCTTTGATTTTTCTTGGATTTATCTGAAACGGCTTGCAGGGATTGACCTTCCGCGGGAAGGATCAAGTTGTACTGCAAGATGGCATCTGAAAATACATAAAGAAACGGAAATTATGTTCAGTAAGCTCAGAGAAGTAGAATCGCGCTACCAGGAACTGGAAAAACTTCTAAGCGACCCGACCGTCGTCACCCGGCAAAGTCTCTACCAAAAATATGCCAAGGAACATGCGGATCTTCGCGACCTTGTGGATGCGTTTCGGGAATATGAAAAAGTTGGTGCTGCTATCGAAGAAGCACAACAACTGCTGCGCGGGAATGATGAGGAACTTAAGGAAATAGCGAGAGAAGAACTGCCGGAACTGCGCCGGCAATCAACATTGCTGGAAGAAAGACTGAAAGTTCTTCTGCTTCCGAAGGATCCTAACGATGACCGGAACGTATTTCTGGAAATCCGTGCAGGAACGGGCGGCGACGAGGCCGGTTTGTTTGTGGGAGATCTCTTCCGGATGTATGCCCGTTACGCGGAGGAGCGGAAATGGAAAGTGGAAGTTATCAGCAGTACGCCATCAGGCGGCGTAGGGGGATTCAAGGAAATCATCGCTTCCATTGCCGGGCAGGGGGCTTACAGCCAATTGAAGTATGAAAGCGGGGTTCACAGGGTGCAGCGCGTGCCGGTTACCGAAGCCCAAGGCCGTATTCACACCTCGGCGGTGACCGTGGCGATTCTTCCGGAGGCGGACGAAGTTGAGGTTACGATTGATCCCAATGACCTGCGGATTGACGTTTTTCATTCCAGCGGCCACGGAGGGCAGAGTGTCAATACCACGGATTCCGCCGTACGGATTACCCATCTGCCCACGGGACTGGTGGTCAGCTGTCAGGACGAAAAATCACAGCTGAAGAATAAGGCCAAGGGCATGAAGGTGCTGCGAGCCCGCCTTCTGGACATGATGGTCAAAAAGCAGAGCGACGAGATATCGGAAGCCAGGAAAAGCCAGGTGGGAAGCGGTGATCGAAGCGAACGGATCCGGACATACAACTTTCCCCAGGGGCGGGTCACCGATCACCGGGTGGGGGTGACACTTTACAACCTGGAAAACATCCTGGGGGGCGACATCCAGGAATTTGTCGATGCCCTTACCGCTCATTTTCAGGCAGAGGCCCTGAAGCAGTCGACAGGTTGACGATATAATCAGTCACAGTATTATGAAAAGATGACTATCGGACAACATATTGAAGGGACTACAAATTTATTATCAACCTTAGGACTGTCTGCTCCCCGGCTGGATGCGGAACTTTTATTGGCTTCTTGCCTCAAGAAAGACAGAACATGGCTTTACATTCATTCCGGTCAGGAACTGAGCCCTGCAGAAGCAGAGAGCTTCGGCTTCTGCGTAGCGAGGCGGCAAAAAGGCGAACCAGTCGCCTATATTCTGGGCTGTAAGGAATTCTGGTCTCTCGATTTTGCCGTTGATCCCCGGGTATTGATTCCCCGTCCGGATACTGAAGTGCTGGTAGAAGAGGTTCTGAAAGTACCGGGCATCGGCAAAATCTCCGGACTGAAAATCCTCGATTTGGGAACGGGATCCGGTGCGATTGCCGTAGTCCTCGCGCATGAGCTCCCTGATGCCCGGATTACTGCGACGGATATTTCCCCGGAGGCCCTTGCAGTCGCTGCCGGAAATGCTGAAAAAAATCGAGTTGCCGACCGGATTGCCTTCCTTAAAGGGAATCTCTTTGATCCGGTCAGGTATTGTTTATTTGATGTGATCGTATCCAATCCGCCTTACATTGATGCCGGGGACTATGCCCAGCTGTCCGTGGAAGTAAAAAACTTCGAGCCCCGGGAAGCCCTACTTGCCGGTGATGATGGAATGGACTTCTATAAGGTGATTGTCCCGCGGGCAGCCTGTTATTTGAAGGCAGGCGGATGGCTGCTGCTGGAAATCGGCGACCGTCAGAAGGATCTTATCGAAGGCCTTTTCCGGCAAACCGGATTGTATCACGATGTGATATTTCGAAAGGATTATGCGGAACGCTGGCGGGTTGCGGCGGCGAGAAGAAAAGAGGAAAAAAGTGGATAAAATAGTCATTGAAGGAGGAAAGCCCCTCTCGGGAGAAGTCCGGATCAGCGGTGCCAAAAATGCCGCACTGCCCATAATGGCCTCGGCGCTTCTGACGGATGGTTGGAATACCTTTCACAATATACCGGATCTTATGGACATCCGGACTGCGAAAAAACTTCTCAAGAGCCTCGGCGTAATCATTGAAGGCACATCGGAAACAATCCGTCTTAATGCCGGCGCAATTTCGAATTTCGAAGCGTCTTATGAACTCGTAAAGACGATGAGGGCATCCATACTGGTTCTGGGGCCTCTTGTTGCCAGGTTGGGGATTGCGCGCGTATCCCTGCCGGGAGGTTGCGCAATCGGCGCGCGTCCTGTCAATCTTCATATCAAGGCCCTGCAGGATATGGGAGCCGAAGTGGTGCTGAAGGACGGCTATGTTGAAGCCCGAGCCAAAAGGCTGAAAGGAGCGACCATTTATTTTGATATTCCTACGGTTACGGGGACGGAAAACATTATGATGGCCGCTGTGTTGGCCGACGGGGTTACTCTTTTAAAAAATGCGGCAAAAGAACCGGAAATCGTGAATCTTGCCCAGGTACTGAACGGTATGGGGGCCAAGGTTACCGGTGCCGGGACCGATGTTATCTGCGTGGAAGGGGTGGAACGTCTACATCCCGTGGAGGCCGAAGTTATTCCTGACCGCATCGAGGCGGGTACTTACTTGATTGCCGCCGGGATCACCGGGGGTGAGATCCGGGTGATGGGCTGTTGCCCGTCGCATCTGGACGCCCTTGTTGAAAAGCTAAGAGATACGGGAATGGTCATCGAACCGATAGAGGGTGGACTCAAAGCGGCAGGAAACGGAAGGATCCGGAGTGTTGATGTCAAAACCATGCCTCATCCGGGATTTCCCACAGATCTGCAGGCGCAGATGATGTCCATGATGGCTGTTGCTGAAGGCTTGAGTGTGATAACGGAAACGGTTTTCGAGAACAGGTTTATGCATGTGGGAGAACTTATGCGCATGGGGGCCGACGTGCAAATTCAAGGAAGCAGTGCGATAGTAAAAGGGGTAGGTGCACTCAAGGGAGCCCCGGTTATGGCGACGGATCTCAGGGCGTCGGCGTCCTTGATTTTAGCCGGATTGGCGGCAAAGGGAACAACGGAGCTGTCGCGGGTTTATCACCTAGACCGTGGTTATCAGGACATAGAAAAGAAATTTTCGGCCTTGGGGGCCGCTATCAGAAGAGTATCGGGGTCATAATGAGGATTGCGCGAACGACCGATTCTGACTTTGAGGATCTGTACCGGCAGATTACCCAGCGGGGGCGGGTTTTTGATGAAGATCTTTGGGCCGTGGTCAAGAAGATCGTCGAAGATGTCGCCCGGAATGGGGATGAAGCCCTTTTCGAATATACGTGCAGGCTGGACGGTCATACCCTGACGGCGGATACCGTAGCTGTGTCCGAAAAAGAACTGGAGGAAGCCGCAGCCCGCGTAGAAGACTCGGATTTGGCCATTATGCGACAGGTGGCACAGCGAATTGAAGCCTTTCATCGCCATCAGATTACTGAGGACTGGACGGTGTCGGATGAACCCGGTGCCATTCTCGGCCAACGAATCGTCCCTCTGGAGAGGGTGGGAATTTATGCCCCCGGTGGGTTGGCTTCCTATCCTTCCACTGTTTTTATGGCCGCTATCCCGGCTAAGATCGCCGGCGTTTCGGAGATTGTTCTCGTCAATCCTTCCAAAAATGGACGTATCCATCCCCTGATTGCCGCTGCAGCGAAGCTGTGCGGAGTTAGCCGCATCTTCAAAATCGGCGGCGCGCAGGCTGTCGCCGCCCTGGCATTCGGTACGAAAGCGATTCCTCGGGTCGACAAGATTGTCGGTCCCGGAAATGCCTATGTCGCGGCTGCGAAGAAAATGGTTTTCGGCCAGGTTTCCATTGATATGATCGCCGGACCCAGTGAAATTCTCGTCATTGCGGATCGAACCGCCGCCCCCTCCCTTGTTGCCGCCGATCTTTTGTCGCAAGCGGAACATGATGAAATGGCCAGCGCCATCCTGCTGACTCCTGATGAGGAACTGGCGCAATCGGTATCAATTGAGCTGGAACGGCAGTTGGAGCAATTGCCCCGGCGGACCATTGCGGAAAAATCTCTCGAAGCCTTTGGAGCCATATTGGTCACTCAGAGTCTGGCAGAAGCCGTGGCCATAGCTAATCGCTTTGCACCGGAACATCTTGAATTGATGGTTGACAATCCCTGGGATCTTCTCAAAGGCATTAAACATGCCGGTGCGGTTTTCCTCGGTCATCACACCCCGGAGGCTATCGGCGATTATATTGCCGGTCCGAACCATGTGCTGCCGACCGGAGGAACTGCTCGTTTTTCCTCCGCTCTAGGTGTTTATGATTTCGTCAAGCGGATCAGTGTTCTTTCCTTCAGTCGTGATGTTCTGGAGAAGTATGGCCCGCAGGCAGCCCGCTTTGCCCGTCTGGAGGGGCTTGATGCCCATGGAAATTCAATAGCACTGAGATTGGCGGGAAAAAAACCTTGACAAAACCGTCCTCTTGAATAAGATAAGCACGCTTTTTCCAAGGTTTTTATGCGGGCGTAATTCAGCGGTAGAATGTCAGCTTCCCAAGCTGGACGTCGTGGGTTCGAGTCCCATCGCCCGCTCCATTTTATTTTGATCTTATTGGAGGAAGCGGGATTTGTTTGTTGCGGCGTTTCTTGCTGGAAACAATGCAAATTACTGATGAATCTTGGTGAGTGGGCTGTAGCCCACTTTTTTGTTTTATAAGCACTAAGAAGGCCGGTTGTTGGAGAACTCTCTGTTTCTCCAAACTAATCATTATTCTTGACTTTTTCCGGTATAGACTACTAATTAGAAAAAGTTGCAAATTGGCGCATGGTCAACGAATTTGTAAAAAAACTTCGGGATGACATTTGGCAGCTGGCTGAACCGTTAATCGAATCTGAGGGACTCGAACTGGTTCAGATCGAATGTCTGCGGATGAAGACCCGCTGGCTGATTAGAATTTATATGGACAAGGAAGGCGGAGTTACCCTTGATGATTGTGCGGAAATCAGCAATCAGCTCGGTGATGTCCTGGATGTTCATGACCTGCCTTCCGGTCCGTACACTCTGGAGGTATCTTCACCAGGGCTGGATCGCCCCCTTGTTCGTGACCGGGATTTTATAAAATATCAGGGATGTGAAGTTAATGTTCGGTTGGAACAAAAGATCGCGGGGATACGAAATTTCCGGGGCCGACTCCTCGAATATCATGAAGAGGGCGATCAGAAAACGCTGGTAATCGAGATGGCTTCCAAAGTTTATCGTATTCCTAAGGATTTGGTCGTTAAAGCGAATCTGGTATATCGGTTCTGATGGAAAGAACGATGAAGTTGAGGACCCGGTTGCTTCCCGTTTCTGCGGCTGATGGGACTCAAGAGAGTTGTCTGAAATTCATCAAAAAATGTTTTTCCTTTTGATGATGGCCGTAATTTCAGCTGAAGGGAAAAGGCCATAAAAAAGTGTTCTGAATATAGAGGTGGAGGAAAATTCAATGGTTCCAGAACTTAAACGTCTGATCGAAC